>NZ_WBKL01000105.1:0-38489 GCF_015714705.1 Nostoc sp. NZL
CCTTTCCCCCTTGTCCCTTTGCCCCCCTGCTCCCTACTTCTCCTGCTCCCGTATGCTTACCCTTTTCATTCGGGGGTTACGTGGTTAACAATGGGTTGAATGTTTTTCAAATGATTCAACCTTATGGCTAGAACTCCAAATGAATATGCCGTATACCTCCTACTGGAAAGCGGCCACCGGGAAGAAGTACGTTTTCCTACTATTCAAGAGTTTCAGAAGTGGTATAGCGGCGAACTTGTGCCAAAGTCTGCTTCTAATGACTTTATTAGCGTGCCGATCAAAAATATTCAAGGGGAATATATGGTAATACGCCCTTCTCGGATCGTGGCAATCCGGGTAGAACCAGTTTTTAGTTCCAGTGTTGAAAGATTCAACTAAATGATGAGAAAAACCCTTGCTTTGTTTTCCTTTAGTCTGGGAATTGCCCTTGTAAACCCTCTCTGGTCGGTTGTTGCTCAAGTTCCTAACTTTCTGCCGTTGCCAGTACCGACTACTCCTGATCTCCCGGCTCTACCAATACCAACTACTCCTGAGGTAACGCCGCCGCTAAAACCAATTGCTATCGGAAGCGATTGTGCGCTCCAGCAGACTTGCTTGGGTTGGGATGAGCAAATTTGGGGTCAAAGAGGTAAAACCGGCGTTGGCGCTTCGCCCACCGGAGGTGATCGCAAAGCGCTGTTGGCTTCCATTGATAACAGTCTGCTTTATCTAACAAAGAAAGAGGCGATCGCAGCATATCAAAATTATCCAGTTGAGGGAATTACCCTTGAGCGCGTCCGCCGAAGTTTGATACGTTTTCGCCAACTAGTTGTCAGTTCTAAGTCAGCAGCGCAATTACAAGCCGCTGTTCGCCGAGAGTTTGTCTTTTACCAGTCTGTAGGCAACGATGGCAAGGGTACTGTTAAGTTCACTGCTTACTACGAACCTATTTATACTGCTAGCCGTGTCAGGACTGCCACATATAAGTATCCCCTTTATCGGCTACCATCTGATTTCAGCCAATGGCCAAAACCCCACCCAAAACGAATTGATTTGGAAGGAAAGGATGGTTTACTAGGGAAGAAGAGCCAGTTGCGTGGTTTAGAAATGCTTTGGTTTCGCGATCGCTTAGACGCATACATGGTACATATCCAAGGTTCTGCCCAAATTAAATTAACTAATGGTAAAACAACATCCATTGGCTATGCAGGTGGAACTGATTACCCTTGGACTAGCATCGGCAAAGAACTAGCCAAAGATGGCAAACTTCCACTGGAAGGGTTGACAATGCCACGTCTAATTAGTTATTTCAAAGGAAAGCCCCAAGAGTTGAGCAATTATCTGCCACGCTGGGAACGATTTGTTTTCTTCCAAGAAACAAGTGGTAGACCAGCTACTGGTAGTATTCATGTGCCAGTGACAGCAGAACGTTCCATTGCTACAGATAAGTCTCTCATGCCTCCAGGAGCGCTAGCCCTGATTTACAACTCGTTTCCCTATCCTATTAGTGGTGGCAAACTAGAGAGGCGTACTGTCAGCCGCTTTGTACTTGACCAGGATACAGGAAGCGCCATCAAGGGCCCGGGACGGGTGGATTATTTTATGGGGTCTGGTAAACTAGCAGGCGATCGCGCTGGTATCACAGGCGGTAATGGTTCACTATATTATTTGCTGCTCAAGGAATAGGTATTGGGTATTGGGCACAAGGAGCAAATAGTCAGAGGAGAAACACTTACTACAACTTCCCCTCTGCCTCCTATGCTCCCCCATTCTCCACTTTCTACTACAGACCTCAACCAACCTTTCTACAGAAGCCTTAAGCAGAATTATTCAATAGCAGAACGTTCAAACACTACTGAGAGATTATTTGCTGGCATTTGGTAAATCTGTTTCAAAATCAAATGTTCTGCCTTAGCTGCTGCCACTACATCATCCAAGTTACGCACGCCCCATTCTTGGTTTTGGGCGCGTAAATATTCGTCAAAAGCGGCATTACTTGCTGCTGTATGTTCGTAACCTTGTTTAAAAGGCCCATATAAATAGAGAATACCTCCTGCTGCTAAGACCCGACCTGCCCCTGCCATTAGTCCTAGACAGGCTGACCACGGTGAAATGTGAATCATATTAATATTGACGATGGCGACAATTGGCGAAATATTAAGCCACTGAGCCACTGCTCCTTTCTCTACTGCCCAAACTGGTTCTCTGGCATCTAGCTCAAGCGGTGGACAAACGTTATTACATCCAATGTGTTCAGTCCATGCAATAATGCTGGCTCGTAATTCTAAATTTGCATCTGTTGGTAACCACAAATGAGAACTTAGCCTAGACGCAAAAAATACTGCGTGTTCACCAGTACCACTTGCTATTTCTAAAATAGTGCCACTCTGAGGCAATACCTGCAAAAGTATTTCTAGAATTGGTTCACGGTTGCGCTCAGTTGCTGGTGCATATTGTCGTGCGTCTTGTGGTGTCATCCGTATTGTTTTTAAACATATACTCAATTTATCTTTAGAAATCCGATTTTATCCCTGAACTTATTTGCGTAGGGAGGAAACAGGGAACAGGAAAAAAGGGAATAGACATGTACTGAGTTTTTTCAAAAATCAAATATTAGTCAGATTGCAGTTATCCAAAATCAAAAATGTTAGTGATAATTCATCTTCTTAATATCCAACGCCTAAAATCAAGTATTTCTATTCTCTGGCAATGACAATATCGTTAGATTTAATGACTGCATAAGCTTCTTTTCCCTCAGATAGTTCCAATTCTTCTGCGGAAGCTCTAGTGATAATCGAAGTTAATTCTACTTTATGAATAATTTCCAGAGTCACCTCACTATTAACTGCTCCATAAATAACTCGTTTAACGACACCTTTAAGAATATTCCGAGAGCTAACTTTTAGTGATTTTTTGGGAATACTACTTTCTATGTCAGGCTTTTGAGTGTAGTAGATATCTTCCTGTTCTTCCTGGTGAGTTGGTGGTGATATTGGTGTCGAAGAGTGCTGATTGAGACTACGCACGAGTTCCCGCAGAATCTCAGTCTTGGTGCGTTGAGACTGTTCACAGAACTCCTCCAGAATCTTCCGCTCGTCCTCTGATGTTTGAAATGTAACCCATCCTTGTTCTTTTCTTGGCATAATAATATTATCAATTTTGGTTATCTTGGTAAAATTCTACCAAGTATCAATTCGATATGTCGTTTTAGTAATAACATTTTTTTTGTCAGGATTTTCGGCATTTTTAGCGAAAATTAATCAACTAATCTCATACAGATAACTACATAAATATTTATTTTTTGTGGTGCAAAATATTCTGCTACTTGAAAATGTCTAACTGCCACTATCTTTATACCAATAAGGATGGTATACCGTTTATGGTATTTGTTGAGATAGCGATGCCTAGGTTGGGCTACGCCTACGCAGAGGTAATCTGGGCGAAAATTCTAGATGGCGATCGCGTGAGTGCCGTAGGATTATTTAACGTGAGTTCACAGTAGGGGGATGAAACACCTAAAATCTCGTTCTCAAGACCTGCGGAGTTTATTTGAGAACAATATCACTATTGAATACGTGGCAGAACCCCTTAAAGCTATGCCCGCCGATGCGGAAGTGACAGAAGTGCTGCATTGGATGCAGGCACAAAATTTTGATGTTATCGGCGTTGAGACGGGAGATATTATTAGCGGTTATGTAGAACGTTCTAGTTTGATTCAAGGCAAAGAAGGAAAGTGTGGCGACTATCAACGGGTGTTTCATCCAAAAGAGCTAATTGCCATTTCCACCCCACTTATGAAGTTGCTACCCATCCTACAACAAACCCCGCGATTGTTTGTTTTAGACTGTAATCAGGTAAGTGGCATTGTTACCTGTGGCGACTTGCAGAAAGCACCCGCGCGAATGCTACTGTTTGGCTTGGTAACGCTGCTAGAAATGAATCTGCTGCGGCTGGTGCGGATTTACTATCCTCAAGATTCTTGGCAAAAAGTCCTCAAACCTGAACGCTTAGAAGTTGCTCAAAGGCTATGGCGAGAGAGCCAAGAAAGAAACGAAGCTACCGATTTATTAGATTATCTGCAATTCTGTGATAAGCGAGAGTTGATTTTAAATCAACCAGAACTTCTCCAGCAACTGGAACTAAAGTCCAAGCGGTTTGGCGAACGCTTCCTCAAGTCTGCTGAACAGTTGCGAAACCGATTAGCTCATGCCCAAAATTTAGTTAGTGGTTCCTCTTGGACAGAGTTGATTTCTCTAGCAGAGGAGATGGAAACACTGTTAATTCGCTGTGAAGAAGTTGAGTGAATTTTTCAGCCTTACACAACATTATTTAACCATCTTGTCAAGTCTGCCACTGTGGAGAAATCTAATAGCGCCTCGCTTAAATCCTCTAATTGAGTTAGGGATAATAGCCTTAACGCGGCTTGTTGAGCGAATCACTCACTTGGGTACCTGTATAATTGGGAACCCAACCTTCTGCGATCGCAAAATAGCGTACCCCTTTGAAATTCAACGATGCAGTCGGGCTGCACCAATGTTCAACGCCGGCGGGGATATAGAGATAGTCTTGTGCCTGAACTAAAAGCTGTACCTGGCTGCCATCAGGTCGCACGAAGCCATAGATCATTTCTCCTGCCAACACATAGAGGGGTTCAGCGGCAGGATGAGTATGGTAACGCCCATAGGTTGCTATCAGATGGTGAAGATTAAAGGTACCCGGATGCACATTTAGCAAGTCACACCAGAGAGCGCCATTTTCTTGCTGAATAAATTCAAAGACGCTGTTATGGAGTTCTACACAATAACGTTTCTCGGACTCAGTTAAAAAGTCCTGGTCTAGCAGATTGGGAAAGAGAAGCGATGTTCCTGGGTCGTAGTGTCTGAGTTCAATGCCAAGAGGGGCAAGCTCACGAGCTATTTCGCCTAAATTGCTCTCAATCGTACCGTCGTCAAGTAGTAGGTTAGCCATGACAAAAAGACTAATTAACTGTTAAGAAGAGTATACTCAACTTTGAGCTTAAAAGTCACTATTTCCGATTGATAAGCCGGGGTTTGATGACTGATGACTGATGACTGATGACTGATGACTGTTAACCGTCAACCGTCATCAGTCAACGTGAAACAGCCCTGCCTTTTAGGGGTGGGATGAGCTTAAAGAAGAAATTTATCGCCAGAATGATGTTCATTGGTACCAATAGCATCTAAGCTAGTACGGGTGAACTATATCTAGCATGGAATGTCTGACTTAATTCTGTTTTGGCATCGGCGCGATTTACGCATTTCTGACAATACGGGACTGGCTGCGGCAAAACGGCAGAGTCCGAAAGTGGTGGGCGTGTTTTGCCTTGATCCGCATATTCTGGAACGGGATGATGTTGCTCCTGTAAGAGTAACTTATATGATTGGCTGTTTGCAGAAACTCCAAGAGAGATATGCTCAAGTTGGTAGCCAGTTATTAATACTCCACGCTGATCCTGTACAAGCGATACCAGCTTTAGCAGAAGCTTTAACAGCCAAAGCTGTTTTTTGGAATTGGGATGTAGAACCTTATTCGCAAGAACGCGATCGCGCCGTTATAAATGCACTCAAAGAAAAAGGCATTCAGTTTCTTAACCAAAACTGGGATCAAATCCTTACCTCCCCAGATGAGATCCGCACGGGAGGTAATCAACCTTATACGGTTTACACCCCCTTCTGGAAAAATTGGATTACCAAACCGAAAGCGAACCCAGTAGAAACTCTGCAAAATGTTGAGGGGTTAACAGATGCTGAACAAGAAATTGCTAAACTTGCAGGAGCCTTGACACTACCTTCAGCTAAAGATTTAGGATTTATTTGGGATCAACAATTGATTATTTCACCGGGAGAGGCGGCGGCGCAAGAACGGCTAGAGGAATTTACTAATAAAGCTATTACTGAATACCAAGAACAGCGGAATTTCCCCGCAGTGGACGGAACATCGCAACTGAGTGCAGCTTTGAAATTTGGGGTAATTGGCATTCGCACCGTTTGGCAAGCCACCATAGAAGCACTGGAAAACAGCCGCAGTGAGGAAACAGCAGTTAATATCCGCACATGGCAACAAGAATTAGCTTGGCGGGAGTTTTATCAACATGCAATGTATAACTTTCCCGAATTAGCTGATGGTGCTTTCCGCGACACCTTTAAAAACTTTCCTTGGGAAACTAACGAAGAACACTTCCAAGCTTGGTGTGAGGGGAGAACAGGTTACCCCATTGTTGATGCAGCAATGCGCCAGATGAATGAAAGTGGCTGGATGCATAACCGTTGTCGAATGATTGTCGCCAGTTTCCTCACTAAAGACTTGCTAATTAATCCCCAATTGGGAGAAAAATACTTTATGCAGCACCTGATTGACGGAGATTTATCTGCCAATAATGGTGGTTGGCAATGGAGTGCTTCTAGCGGCATGGACCCTAAACCCGTGCGAATTTTCAACCCAGCTAGTCAAACACAAAAATTTGATCCAGAAGGGGAATATATTCGGCAATGGGTATCAGAATTGCGGTCTGTAGATACAGAATATTTAGTTACTGGTAAAATTCCACCTTTAGAACGTCATGCTGTTGGCTATCCTGACCCAATTGTCGATCATAAAATCCAACAACAGCAGTTTAAACAGCGTTATCAACAACAAAAAACCCTTAGTAGTGGTGAGTAAAATTGTGGGTTTTTTAATGTTTCTTCCTTAAAAAATGTTCGTAGTCAGGACTGAAGTCTTGATTTTGTCATTGTCTGCACGACCAAAATTTTAAGTATTTATACTTTATTTTGGCAAGCATGCGTGTAGCAATATTCCCAAAGGGATACGCCAACATCTTTTGGTGCAAGCGATCGCACCTAGATGGAAATGACCAAGCTTTCAGCCTAGTTTGCATAATTTCGGATACATTACCGCAAATGCGCTGATACTTTATTTCCCCCTCTTCATAAATTCCGCAAAAACACCGTTACGCTATTTGTGCTTGTGATCAAAACTTAGAGCATCCAGTTTATTAGGGCGTGTTTATGACCAACCCTGTAACGACGGTTATCCAAGTCAATCTGGAGATGGCTCTAGAAGTAGCTCAAGAATTGGAGCAAGCTCCATACACTCAACTCAGTACTTATTGTTTAGAGATATTACGGGAGATAGGATGTCCTGGTACTGAACTCCCAGTTAACTTACAAACTCGCGATCAGCAGCTAAACTTTATCACTGGCTTTGCATCTTATGCATTTGGGGAGGTACAAAGTGTATAAAACATTAATTGAAGATATCTTCTATGATCCAGAAGAGGCAGAAGAAACTACTTTTCCCGCCACCGATAAAGATTTATTAATTTTAACAGAAAAGTTTTTAGGGTTTGAAATTCCTTCAAAGGTTTTCTTACAAGCTATAGCCATTGCTGATTACGATGGTGCAGCTGCTTTCCGCTACGTTGATAATTATTTGACTACCCTCAAAAATAAGAATAAACGTAAGCATAAGAAATTACTTGTGTTAGGTGCTTCGACTAGGTTTGAGAATAACTAAGGTGTTTCTTCATAAGCTAACCCTGAACCAATACGATTTAGATAAGATATTTTGCACGACCGATGTAGAGACGTTGCATTACAAGGTCTCTACAGAGATTTGTCCCACACCGATAAGAAAGAACAATTAAAATTTATCGGTATCTGAGGCTGGGTTCTTTATTAGATCAAGCATTTTTCTGTGTGTGCTAATTACGAATTAGTCCCAAGACAAACTTGTTCATAGCTTTTACCAGCGATATCCCAAGTGAATTCAGTTTTTACCAGTTGTCTACCGTTGTGAGACAATTCTGAACGCAGATGTGGACGATCAAATAGTTGACTAATAGCGGTAATGTACTCTGTCGGTTTATTCGCTCGTAATGCCCGTAATGATTGACTAGCACCATCTACGGCTAATCCTTCTAAGCCGCGATCGCTTGCCACTACAGGTATACCAGCTGCCATTGCCTCTAAAGTTTTATTTTTAATGCCAAACCCAGTCCGCATGGGTACAACACAGATGGTTGCTTGATGTAAATATTCTACCATCGAAGGTACACGCCCAATCACATTAATTCCTGGTTTGTTATCAAGTGCTAAAACCTCTGGCACCGGATGAGAACCGACAATATCAAAAGTTGTGTCAGGATAAATTTTTTGAATTTCCGGCAAAACTTGGTTGCTAAAAAAGCAGACAGCATCAATGTTTGCCAAATTATCCATTGCACCGATAAAAATTAAGCGATGTCCTCCTGGATCGGTTGTACGGTTGGGGAAAGAAACTAAATCTACGCCATTGGGAATAACTGTAATTTCACTATTAGGGTTGAATTCCTGTAGTTGAATTTTATCTTCTTCTGTTGTTGCCACAATTGCCGAAAATTTAGCACAGTAGCTTTGTTCATAACGGTGCAAAAGTGGCAGATTAATTTTGTCTCTGAGGGAATTTTCTGAAATACCTGTTGCTAGTTGATTCCGACAGGTAGCGTAAACAGAACTATGAACATTAACTATGGTTTTTAGCTGTTTCTGAAAATGCGATTGTACATAAATTTCATTGACGCTATGTTCGCAGGTAATCACATCACATTTTCCCGCTTCCACCCAGTTATTCACCCAAGTTTGCATCTCAAGTGAGTAGCGGTTGAGTACACTTGGTGGTGTCCCTTGTTGCAAAAATCTACCAAATCGCTGTATTTTCTGGAATATTCCGGTGGTTCCATAATCTGGCGGGCGTTCAAAAATGGCTAGATGATCCACACAATCGCGTAATCCTGCTATTTCTGCATCTGTAAGATCACCCTCGCGTTGAGTAGCGAGAGTAACAGTATGGCGTTGACTCAGGTATTTAAGTAAATTAAATGTCCTGACTTGGGTTCCCCCGCGCGTTGGTGGGTAGGGAAAGGTGGAAGATAGCATTAAAATGTTCATACAAGTGATGAATCAAATGTGATATATACACCATGACCTCATTGGAGGCTGTATGTCATCATTTAACTCATCCCACGGCTACGAAAAGATAGCAAGTCTTTCCGACACGCTCTCGCCTTCCCTCGTTTTCTTGAATTGCCGTGGGGAAACCGATTAGTCATTGGTACTAATGACTAAATCGGCGGGTGGCTGTCCCGAACACCCTTTGAAGGGATGGGATTCCCGCCGATTTTCGTTAGAAGTCCCTTACCAGACAGTTTGCGAGCGCTCTTGTACAACTTGCTGATATACTTCTTCAGTTTGCTTGGCTAGTTTCGGCCAGCTAAAGCGTCGCTCTAAATCTTTATAAGCATTATCCACCAGCCATTGCCGATATCCTGGATTTTTCAAAACCTCCAAAATTCCCCAAGCTAAAGAATCGGGATTGTTCACCCAAGTAACAATGCCTGTTTTGGTATGTTGAACTACTTCTGGGAAGCCACCAGTATCAGAAACTACTACAGGTACACGAGAGGCAAAGCTTTCTAAAGCCACAATCCCAAATGGTTCGTAAAGACTAGGAAAAACGGCACAGTCAGCGACAGTTTGGAATTTATCTAAGTATTCATCGGAGAGAAAACCTGTAAAATAGCAATGATGCCAAATTCCCAAATCCCAGGCTTGCCGCTTGAGATGGTCAGTATTGCCGCCACCAACGATCACAAATTTCACGTTACCTCCCATTTGGGAAAGTATTTTGGGTGCAGCATTAAGTAATACAGGTACACCCTTTTCGTAAGTCATGCGACCGAGGTAGTAAACGATTTTCTCCTCGTCTGCGGCGAATTGGCGGCGAAAATCCAGAGCATGGAAATCTACGTGATGTTGTTTCTTTTCGGCTCGGATACCATTATAAATGACATCGATTTTGTCCCAAGGACTTTGTAGTGCTCGTCCTAGTTCTTGGCGCATATAGTCGCTACAGACGATAATCCGCCAAGCGTTGAAAGCTAGCAAGTTTTCTTTGCCATTAATATAGCCTTGGATGTCTGTGTGAATACCGTTATAGCGTCCGTATTCTGTAGCGTGAATTGTGGCAATTAGTGGTATTTTAAAATTATGCTTGAGAGCGATCGCAGCATCTCCAACTAACCAATCATGGGCATGAATTAAATCAAAGGGCCCTTCTTCTAAAATCAACTTCCCACCGTGATCTCCCATACTCAGGTTGAGATTGACTACCCAGTGGAAAAAGTCATTACTATGTGCCACTGGCACCCGATGCACCTTTACTCCCTCAACCACCTCATACATTGATGCCTGACCAAACTCTGCTGTAATCAGGTGGACTTCATGCCCTAGCTTTACTAGTTCTGGGTACAACTCCGCTACATGCCGCGCAATTCCCCCAATAATCCTCGGCGGAAACTCCCAACTCAGTACCAGTATCTTCATCTGCTAGACTCCCCAACACTTTACAAATATCTAAAAAACTACATTTACCTAAAAATACAAGGGTGGCAAATGCAGTGAGTATGTTTACTAAAATTTTGAGATTTTTTAACAGTGATTTTGTTAAAGCTTATCAAAGGTTATCAACTGTGGGCTAGGGATAGGAAGCAAGGATAATAAGCTGTTAAGCATTTAATTTGCACATTGAGATCGCAGGGGGGCAGGGGGCAGGGAGCAAGGGAGAGGGTTTGCAGCTTTTATTACCATGAAAATGGTGCAATTTAAATGACGATTAGCTTACTAATTCGTAATTAGAACAATTGAGCACTCGTTTTGCAACTTAGGCTTTAAGAAGGGATAACGACGCAAACAGAATGAACTTGATCGCGCCCTTGCTGTTTGGCTAGATAAAGTGCTTTGTCCGCAGCATTAATCAAGTCTTGCGGCGAAATTTCGGAATTTGGCACAATGCTGACAACGCCTAGACTGACAGTAACGCGATCGCACACACTAGATTGAACATGAGGAATGGCCAAGTTGCGAACTGCTTGTCGAATAGTTTGAGCTACATAGATTGCTCCTTGAATCTCTGTATTAGGCAGAATGACAGCAAATTCTTCCCCGCCGTAACGCGCTACTAAATCGGCTGGACGCTTAATAATACTTTTGAGGGCACTCCCCAATTGCCGCAAACAATCATCCCCTGCTAAATGCCCATAGGTATCGTTGTAGCGTTTAAAAAAATCGACATCGAACAAAATTAAAGACAACGGCGCTTGCTCGCGTTTGAGGCGATGCCACTCATCCTCAAGATACTCATCAAATCGGCGGCGATTGGCTATTTGAGTCAAGCCATCTAGGGTAGCTAATCTTTGTAGTTCTTCATTGGCAGCTTGTACCTGCTGGTAGAGTATTGATTGATGAATAGCGATCGCTACTTGCCTTGCCAACTGCTGCAATAAATTAACTTCAAACGCTTGCCAGTAACGAGGTGCGGCGCACTGGTGAGCAATCAGTAAACCCCACAGATGCTCCCCATTCAAGATCGGCACTACCATCGCGGCCTTAATCTGATAAAGCTCTAATAACTCTAAAAGATCGGCTGAAAAATTAGACTCCTGAATATCATGTAAGACTGTAGGTAATCCCTGGTAATAGCCGCTAAAATCTTGTTTGATCGAAAATGGGTGCATTATGTGCTCTAATCTCTGGGGATAGTCATTATCCACTGATTCCGCTGCAAAATTGCCACTTCCGTCAGATTCTAACTGGTAGATAGCTACGGAATCTGAACCCAAACACTGTCGAATACTGTTGACTGTTGTATGAAGAACCTCCTCCAAATTCAGTGATTGCCGAATCTGTTGAGTTACTTCAGTAATTAGCCGCTCTCCCTCCGCCTGTTGTCGCAGTAAGCCTTCGACTTGTTTGCGAGTGCTAATGTCTTCTACCGAGCCAAGAATCTGCGTTGGAGTACCGCTACCATCTCTGGCAAAGATGACTTCTCGTGTATTGAGCCAACGCCACTCCCCATTTTTGTGTCGGAATCGGTATTCGGTGGAAATTACTTCATTGTCGCTAAGGTTAACGAAGCGACTTGGTAGGTCATAGCAGAGGTGTTGGTCATCTGGATGAAAGCAATTTATAAACCATTGCGGATCTGCTTGACAAATTTCCTCCGCAGAATAGCCTAAAACTGCAACACTCTGCTCGTTAAGATAAATGCTTGTTCCTTGTAAAAGGTCAAACAAATACAAAATATGCGGTACGGTATTAGCAATTTTTTGCAGAAAATCTTGACTTGAGCGCAATGCTTCTTCAGCTTTGTGGCGTTCGTGCAGCGCGGCTTGATATTCACTAATATCTCGCCCCTCGGAAATTAGTAGTGACACACGCCCTGTTTCATCGAGTATAGGACGTAGTGAGAAATCAATCGTCATAACTCGATGATCTCGACCTAAAACGTCAACTTCATAGCGAATCGATTCACCATTGGCAGCAGATGCGATCGCAGTTTTTAATTGTGCTTGGGTCTTTGGAGAAATTGTCCACCATTTTCCTTCCCAAAATGGTTTACCAACTACTTCTTTTCGAGTAATTCCAGCAAATTCCAGTGCTGTTTGGTTAGCTTCTAACACTATTCCATCCGGCTGAAGCAATCCGATAAAGTGAATGGTTTGATTGAAAATAGCACGGAATTTTTGCTCATTTTCACTTAAAGCTTGTTCTACCAGTTTACGGTCAGTAATATCTCGTCCAACCGATTGAAGTTCTACAATCGTACCCTGGTGATCAAATATCCCTCGAATAACCCACTGTGTCCACCGCACCCCTTGGCAAGCTATGACCCGATTTTCAATGGTGATAACGGGATTTTCTAAGCTGATGGAATTTACCAGACTAAACACACGTTCCCGGTCTTCCTCAAACACAATAGGTTCGTAGTGGTAAGCGATAATCTCTTCCCGCTTCAGTTCAAAAAATCGACAGAAAGCTTCATTAACAAATGTAACGGTACCATCTGGTAAGCCTCTAGCAATCAGTTCTGTTTGGTCTTCGAGGATGGCACGATAACGCGCTTCGCTTTCTTGCAGTGCTGCTTCTACCTGTTTGTGTTCGGTAATATCAAACACTAAACCCTGAAGTACCTGAGTTTGTCCATCGGCACAGAGAACAAGATTGGCTTGGTTTCGTACCCAAATTGTTCTGCGATCATGCCGAATCATCCGATACTCAATGTTCAAAGGCTCTCCGGTAGCGATCGCAGTGTCTACAGCTTGCCAATAGCGATCGCGATCGTCTGGATGAGTGTAATCTAACCAACTATTCAAGAAACCATGATTCCAATCTTCCGGGGCAATGCCTAATAATTGTTGCAGTTGCGGACTAATATAAGCTTCTTTTGCTGTGTTATTAATCGGTGAGATATAAACAACGCCCGGAATTTGTTCTACTAGAGTGCGATACTTTTGCTCCGCCTCAGAGAGTTTTTCTTGCGCCTGCTTGCGACTCATGATGTTTTGAATTTCTACAATAAATTATATTTTGCTGTTAGAAATCCCGCACTAGAGGCACACTCAAGGATAGTTGAGCCAACAGTGAGTCAGTCTGCTTTGTGAAAGCTAAACCTGCCAGTAACAGGCTAAAACTCCTACACTTAAGGCTGCTGTTGACAGCCTTTGTAATTAAAATTAATGGATGTTGAAGAAGAATTGATAACAAAAAAACTGGGGTGCGGGACTAAAAAGATCAGATTCAGATGCTCGCGGACTTGCTGCCACTGCGCTATCTGCCACTCGACCTCCAATTCATTATGAATTCTGACCGAAGAGGCGGAGGGGCACTTTGCTCTTAGCTGGGGAAGCAATAGAAAGCCCCGTTCGCACAGCGTCTCCAAGAGTTGCCGTGAAGTGGAGCGGAACATGGGTATCAAGCCCCGTCTTTCTAAGACGTTCTTAATTGGTCGGAGTACAAGATCCGTTACTACCTCCCCCCTGCTCCCTGCTCCCTGCTCCCTGCTCCCCTGCCTCTTTTGACCGGAGGCGGAGCTTTCCTTGCTCCGCTCCTGACTCCTGAATTTTATTAGCTTTGATCCAAGCGCAGTACTGCCATAAAGGCTTCTTGTGGTACATCCACAGTACCTACAGATTTCATCCGCTTTTTACCTTTTGCTTGCTTCTGTAATAGTTTCTTCTTCCGGCTGATGTCACCACCGTAGCACTTGGCTAGCACGTCTTTCCGCAAGGCGGGGATGTGTTCGCTGGCAATAACTTTACTGCCAATAGATGCCTGAATTGGTACTTTGAATTGATGGCGGGGAATTAGTTCCTTGAGTTTTTCTGCCATCGCCCGCCCGACGTTGTAAGCTTTATCGCGGTGAACAATCATCGCCAAGGAATCTACGGGATCGCCGTTAATCATAATATCCAGCTTCACCAGAGGATTTTCACGGTAGCCGATAATGTGATATTCCATACTAGCGTAACCACGCGATCGCGACTTCATTTGATCAAAAAAGTCAGTCACAACTTCCGCCAAGGGTAGCTCGTAAGTAAGTGTGGTTCGTCCTTGGGCGAGATATTTCATATCCTTGAAGATGCCACGGCGATTTTGTGACAACTCCATTAAGCTGCCAACATAAGTTTCCGGGGTAATCATCTCTACTTGGACGTAGGGTTCTTCAATTCTTTCGCGATCGTTGGGAGAAGGCAAGCGGCTAGGATTATCGATGTACAGTTCCTCACCTTTGAGGGTAATCACCTTGTAAACCACCGAGGGGGCTGTAATGATTAAATCTAGGTTATACTCCCGCTCTAGGCGTTCCTGGACAATTTCCATGTGCAGTAAGCCCAAGAATCCGCAACGAAAGCCAAACCCCATAGCGCTAGAAGTTTCTGGTTCGTAATGTAGCGCTGCGTCGTTGAGTTCGAGCTTTTCTAAGGCTTCCCGCAAATCTTCAAATTGGTCTGCATCAATGGGGAACATCCCGCAAAAAACCATCGGGTTCGCTTCTGCGTAACCTGGCAAGGGTGACTCTGCTTTGGCCTTACTAAGGGTAATTGTGTCGCCTACCCGTGCATCCGCTACAGCTTTAATTGCCGCTCCCAAATAGCCTACTTCGCCAGCGTGTAGTTCTTCAACTTGCTTTTGAGTGGGAGAAAGGACACCTAACTCATCAATTTCAAATTCTTTACCAGATGCCATTAAATGGATGCGATCGCCTTTTTTCAGTGTGCCATCCATCACCCGGAAATACACAATTACTCCCCGGTAACTGTCGTAATAGCTATCAAATATTAACGCTCGTAAGCGTTCATTTATCGTATTGGGCGGTGGTGGTATCCGCTCAACAACTGCTTCTAAAATCTCATTAATACCAATTCCTTCTTTAGCAGAGGCAAGAATTGCACCACTGCAATCTAGACCGATAATTTCTTCAATCTCGCCAATTACCCGTTCTGGTTCTGCCCCAGGCAAATCGATTTTATTCAAAACCGGGATAATTTCCAGATTACTCTCTAACGCTAAATATACATTTGCCAAAGTTTGCGCCTCCACACCTTGGGACGCATCTACTACCAATAGCGCTCCTTCACAAGCAACAAGAGAACGGGAGACTTCATAAGAGAAATCCACATGTCCTGGAGTATCAATTAGGTTCAGGACATACTGCTGACCATCCTTAGCTGTGTAGTTCATCCGGGCAGCTTGCAGCTTAATTGTAATGCCGCGCTCCCGTTCCAAATCCATATTGTCGAGGAACTGTTCCTTCATCTGTCGGTCTTCAACAGTGCCAGTAGCTTGTAGCAAGCGATCGGCGAGGGTTGATTTCCCGTGGTCGATGTGAGCAATAATACAAAAATTGCGAATGCGAACTGCGGGAACGTCAGTCATATACTATCTTTGCCTTAGCAGCAACCAAAGTTAAAAGAGCAATTTACTTAATGTATTTTAATGCTTTCTTAGCCAAGACGCTGCTTGCTTTTAATGGGGATTAGGAACTGGGGAAGAGTTTTCCTAACCCAATCCCTAATAGCCAGTACCCAATACCCCATCCTTAATCCCCAATCCCCTCTTCACCCCATCTTCAACTTTCGATCTAAATAGGTGGACTTTTAAGAATATTATGAAAGTCTATTTGTTGCTGCTAGTATTCATCAGCTAGGAGCGTACAATAAATGTAAATAAGTACATGTAGGGATCATGTAGGGATCATGGGCAATTACCACCCGTAATTACCCAGAATCACTGATTTATCGGCAAAACTTCTAAAGCCATTGTCTAGTCAGTTATATGAAAAATGCGATTTAAAACTTAAAGCCTGTTACTTTGGTGCTATTTTGGGGAACTATTTAACTGTACCCTTGAAGATTTTTCAGCGAATTAGCCCAAACTATGAATATAACTGCTTTACAAAGCTTTAGACAAAACCAATTCAGAGTATATCAAACCTATGAATATGCAAGAGAAAACTACCGAAGCGGAAAACACACGAGCCGATAAGGTAGAAATTGCTGTCCGCCTGGACTCCGAACTACTAGAGCAAATTCAGCATCTCACCAATGATCCAAGTAAAGTGATTGAGGTGGCGATTCGCCAGTGGTTGCGGGGTGAAATCCTTAGAGATGACGAACTAACGCGCACCCCTGTGCGTACCCCCGTTCCTCCTCGTGGTGAATGGAACGATTGACGCTATCAATTAGCTGTTAATGCAAGTTAAAAAAGTTAAGTTTGCCAATCTGGATTTCAGAACACCAAGAAATACTCAATAAAAAACAAAAAAGCTGTAAAAATTTATGCAAAAATTTGAGCAGCTTTAGTAAAATTACGGTCGGATACCCTTTGTTTATCCAACTCAATTAATGACTATTACTGCCAATTCCCAATTGCCAAATGTATTTTCCCAAAATCTGGAATCTATTACCAGTAAGACTGATAGCTCATTACCAACTCTAGGAGCCGAGTTGGTCTATACGCAAGATGGGGCAGGGCGCTATCTGACCTTTTATTGGCAGCACAGCGAACTCCTGGGGTTAAATACGGAAAAAATAGTTGACGAGCTGAACCAGACCCAAACCTTTGTCCCGGTGGATAAGGTTACTTATTTGGAACGATTGCACCGAATTTTGACCAGTTTAGTGCCAGAAAGGTTTCAGTGTTGGTTTAGCTACCACCAGGAATTATTTGAGTTGGACTTAGTGATTAGTCCGATTATGCCAAGCTTGGGAACGACTGCCACTACAGTTTTAGTGATGGGACGCTTAGTGCAAGCGACACTCAACAAAAAACAAGTGCGTGTGGCATCAAAAACGCCCACACAAATAGAGTTGGCAATACGTTCACAGCAACACCAAAAACTGGTAAATCGGATTACCAGAAATATTCGCCGGACATTGGATTTAGATATTATTTGGCAGCAAACAGTTGACAGCTTGGGGAAAGCACTGCGGCTAGAGCGCTGTATTATTTGTCCTTATCAGCCCTCTAGCTCAAAAGTGGGGGTGAAGGCTGAGTATCGCCAGCCAGAACTTAAATCAATGCTAGGCTCAGAAATAGATATAGCTTCTGAACCTGCCTTTGCTCAAGTTTTGGCAACCCTAGAACCAGTTGTCATGGAAGTGTCTGGATACACAGAGGCTGGGCGGCAGAAAACTTTGGTAATTGCGACTTGCTATCAAGACCAAGCCAATGGATTGGTTGCCTTGAGTTGGCAGGATGAATGTTACACATTAACAGAATCGGAATTAGAACTGGCAAAAGAAGCAGCAGATCAATTGGGAACTGCGATCGCACATGCTACTTTATATAAAGAATTAGAATCAGCGCGTCAAAAAGCCGAAGAAGCTTCCCGCCTCAAAAGCGAGTTTCTAGCTAATGTATCCCATGAAATTCGTACTCCCCTCAACGGCATGATTGGCTTCTTGAAGCTGATTTTAGAAGGGATGGCAGATGACCCAGAAGAACAAAACCAATTTTTGGCAGAAGCTCACCACTTATCGATACATCTGCTGAATATCATTAACGATATTTTGGACATTGCTAAAATCGAAGCTGGCAAAATGGAATTAGCTTATGCTCCAGTCAAGCTAGATGAGCTATTCAGTGCTGTAGAAAATTTCATGCGTCCCCAAGCAGAAACGAGAAACCTCAGCTTCCGGATGCAAATGCCTGCTATCTCCGATGAAATCATTGTCCAAAGCAACTACCAACGGTTGCTACAAGTTATGCTCAATTTGGTAGGTAATGCCATCAAATTTACCCATGAGGGCGGTGTCACCGTCAGCGCCGATTTAGTACTCAAAAAAGCGAAGCCGAACTTTCAAGGTCAGGAATTTCCTGGCATGGTGAGAGTACGTGTGGCCGACACTGGCATCGGTGTTTCCTTAGACAAACAAGATAAACTATTTCAATTATTCTCTCAGGTGGATGGCTCCCGCACTCGCCATTACGGCGGCACAGGTTTAGGACTGGCAATATCCCAAAAGTTAGTGGAGGCAATGGGCGGCGAGGTACATTTTTATAGTCTGGGCGAAGGTCTTGGCTCAACAGTCACATTCACTGTGCCACTATATCAACAACCAGTTATGGTTTCATCTAGTGATAACGACTCAATAAACAGTGTTGAATGCTGAGTTAGTCATTAGTCATTGGCCATTAGTCATCTGGAACATTAACAATACTGGGTTTTGAGTTTTAAATTTTTTGAGAAATTATTATTTAATAAGCATATTGGGCATGGGGTATTGGGAAAAAACCTTCCTTGTCCTTCTCCCCCCATTCTCTTCAGCACTTTAAAGGCTAAAGTAGAGTAGGAGGGCTTGCAAGAGAAATTGTTCAGCTAATCTAATATCAAGTTGCTAAAACCAGCAATGGTTTAGTCAAAAGTCGTTAAAAACTGACATCTGACAATCTGGCGGCAATTAGATTTAGGATCGATTTAACAAAGCTGAAAAACAAAATTTTGGATAATGGTTAATGAGTAACCGCGCATAAGGTACAGGGATCATTATTCTTCAATGCCCCATGCCCAACGCCCCATTCCCCATGCCCAATCCCCATCATTAACTTAGCAGGTCTAAAACTATGGAACTCACAATTGACAACGTTGAAACAGTCTTAGATGAAATGCGCCCTTATCTCATGTCTGATGGCGGCAATGTGGAACTCGTAGAACTCGATGGGCCTGTTGTAAAACTGCGCCTGCAAGGTGCCTGTGGTTCTTGCCCCAGTTCTGCAATGACCCTGAGAATGGGTATTGAACGCCGCCTCAAAGAAATGATTCCTGAAATTGCAGAAATTGAACAAGTGGTGTAAAAGTTAGGAGTTAGGAGTTAGGAGTTATGAGTTTTGAATCAACTCCTAACTCCTCATTCTTAACTCCTAACTATTCTTATGTCCCATCCTCTTTACATCGCTTTTATCTGGCATCAACATCAGCCGCTGTACAAATCTCCTGGCAGCGGCGTTTCGCTATCTCCAAGTCAGCAGTACCGTCTACCTTGGGTACGTTTGCATGGGACTAAAGATTATTTGGATTTGGTATTGCTCTTAGAGCGGTATCCTAAGTTACACCAAACGGTGAATTTAGTACCATCACTGATATTGCAACTAGAAGATTATATTGCTGGCACTGCTTTTGATCCTTACCTCACAGCCAGCTTGACACCGGATGAACAACTCACCCAGCAACAGCGGGAATTTATTATCCAACACTTTTTTGATGCCAATCACCACACTCTGATTGATCCTCATCCCCGCTATGCCGAGTTGTACCAGCAAAGGCAGGAAAAAGGACAAGCTTGGTGTTTAGCAAATTGGGAATTGCCAGATTATGGTGATTTGCTAGCTTGGCATAATTTAGCTTGGATCGATCCGCTGTTTTGGGATGACCCGGAAATTGCGGCTTGGTTAAAACAGGGTCGGAATTTTACTTTAAGCGATCGCCAGCGCATTTATTCCAAACAGCGAGAAATCCTTAGCCGCATTATCCCCCAACATCGAAAAATGCAGGAGGCGGGGCAGCTAGAAGTTACTACCACGCCTTATACTCACCCGATTTTACCCTTGCTAGCTGATACCAACTCTGGTCGGGTAGCTGTGCCGTATATGACACTGCCAAATCAGCGATTTCAGTGGGAAGAAGATATTCCCCGCCACTTGCGGAAAGCTTGGAACTTTTATAAAGACCGCTTTGGACAGATACCCCGTGGTTTGTGGCCTTCGGAACAGTCAGTCAGCCCGGCGATACTTCCACACATTATTGACCAAGGGTTTAAGTGGATATGCTCAGATGAAGCCGTCTTGGGATGGACGCTGAAACACTTTTTTCATCGGGATGGGGCGGGGAATGTGCAGCAACCAGAACTGCTGTACCGACCCTATCGCCTGCAAACCGCAGAGGGTGATTTGTCAATTGTGTTTCGTGACCACAGATTATCAGATTTGATTGGCTTTACCTACGGTGCAATGCCAGCAAAACAGGCAGCTGCGGACTTAGTGGGACATTTGCAAGCGATCGCTAAAATGCAAAGAGAGAGTCACAGTGAACAACCTTGGCTAGTTACCATCGCCTTGGATGGGGAGAATTGTTGGGAATTTTATCCCCAAGACGGCAAACCCTTCCTAGAAGCTTTATATCAAAGCTTGAGCGATGAACCCCACCTCAAACTCGTCACTGTCTCCGAATTTCTGGAAGAATTTCCAGCCACAGCTACCATTCCCGGAAGGCAACTACATAGTGGTTCTTGGGTGGATGGTAGTTTCACCACTTGGATCGGCGATCCCGCCAAAAATCGTGCTTGGGATTACTTGACAGAAGCAAGGGAAATGCTAGCAAGTCATCCCGAAGCGACGGAAGAAAACAACCCAGAAGCATGGGAAGCATTGTATGCCGCAGAGGGTTCCGACTGGTTTTGGTGGTTTGGTGCAGGACACTCATCAAATCAGGATGCCATCTTTGACCAGTTATTTCGAGAACACTTGTTTGGCATTTACAAGGCATTAAATGAACCTGTACCGCCCTACCTCAAGCAACCAGTGGAAATCCACGAAGCACAGGGAAGCCACACTCCACAAGGATTTATCCATCCTGTTATCGATGGTAGGGGTGATGAGCAAGACTGGGACAAAGCTGGACGCATAGAAATTGGCGGGGCGCGGGGGACGATGCACAACAGCAGTGTCATCCAGCGACTTTGGTATGGGGTGGATCACCTCAATTTCTATTTGCGGCTGGACTTTAAAAATGGCGTTGCCCCAGGGCGAGATTTTCCAGCAGAGTTGAATTTGCTGTGGTTCTATCCAGAAAAAACAATGGTCAATAGCCCAGTCCCCTTGGCAGATGTACCAGATGCAGCCCCACTGAATTACCTTTTCCACCATCTTCTAGAAGTTAACTTGCTGACGCAATCGATTCAATTCCGGGAAGCTGGAGACAATCATCAATGGCATCCCCGTTTCAGCCGCGCTCAAGTTGCTTTAAATAATTGTTTAGAGTTGGCAGTACCGTGGGCAGACTTGCAAGTTCCGCCAGATTATCCCCTGCGTCTGATTTTGGTGCTTGCTGATGAAGGGCGTTTTTCCAACTACTTGCCAGAAAATGCTTTGATTCCCATTGAAGTGCCTTAGTACTCAATAGGTTTGGTGTTACACCATTTCACAAAATACCTAGTAGGGGCGTACATCTACGCCCCTACAGCAAATTCATGTGTTGCCAAGATTTTTGTAATGCATATTGAATTTCTCTTGTCAATGCGTAAATTCTACAAAATTTATTTTTACTTTTTGAATTTTCAATAGGAGAGTAATAAGGATTTGGCAAAGATGCAGTAATATTACTGTTCTCCATGAATATTTATCGTAAGATTAGAGACATTTCAGAGCAGATATTTTATACTAATGAATCGCTTTTCTCAGAAAATAACTAATTCTCAAGAGAGCATTTCACAGCAAACTCAACTTGGTCAGATGTGTGGTTCCAAACGGCTATTTCGCGATCGCTATGAAATATTGCAAATTTTGGGTAGAGGTGGTTTTGGCATCACGTTTTTAGCCAAAAATGCCGTATTACCTGGGAATCCCCTGTGTGTCATTAAACAGCTTTGTCCGAAAGTAACTAGTCCCCAAAGTTGGCAAAAGGCGTGTACGCGCTTTGAAAAAGAAGCAAGAACTTTGGGTCAACTCGGTAGTCATTCGCAAATTCCCATGCTATTAGACTACTTTCAGGCGAATGGGGAGTTTTTTTTAATTCAAGAATACGTACCGGGTTTGACTTTGGCACGAGAAATGCGGCAAACTGGGCCCAAAAGCGAAGGCTCAGTTAAACAGTTTTTGCAGGAACTATTACCTGTATTACAGTATCTTCATAAACATCATGTGATTCATCGGGATATTAAGCCCCAGAATTTATTGCGCTGTGAGTATGACGGGCGGGTAGTGCTAATTGATTTTGGTGCGGTGAAAGAGCAATTAGTTAATGCTTGTGAAAACTCAATCAATCAAACTGCAAACACCAACTTTATCGGAACTAGGGGATTTGCACCACCAGAACAGTTTTCTCTACGTCCAGTTTATGCCAGTGATATTTATGCACTGGGTGTAACTTGTATTTATATGTTGACTGCTAAAAGTCCTTTAGAATTTGACTACGACGCAAATACTGGTGAGATATGCTGGCAAAAAGAGGTAAATATTAGCGATAGTTTCGCCCAGATTTTAGGAAAGATGGTGAAAATTACGTTAAATGATCGGTTTAAGACTGCCGATGAAGTGATAAAAGCTTTAAGTAACGAAAGCTATTTGCCTACTTTGGCTAACTGTCTAACTACCCAAAAATTAAATAATAAAAGTATTGCACAACACGGAAATTCCTACGAAACTCCTGATGTATACATGCCACCTGTCGCCAGAACTGCTAGTGCTATTCGTAAATGGAGAGCAAGGCTCAAGTAAGCAAGGTCACACAGTTAAGTTGAAGACCTTTTACCTAACGTATAAAATGAATAATTAATTATGGCGATTTAAAATAGCTAAAACAAATTTAGTAAGTATTTTAACTACATTTCATAACCAGTGATGGTTAATTAATCAGGGTTTATCTCTAATACTTAGCAAGTTATTGGTTGACAATATACAAGCATAATTACTAGGTTTAAATGTTGAGAAAATTTTTTTATTCAGATTACTATATAATCGAAAGAATAATTAATCTTATGGCTCTCGTAGTTTTCCACAGATGAGGAAGACTGACTACTATTTACAAACGCTAACTATATTAAGTAATTCCCCAATCCCCAGAACAGGGTTTTCTACCACAAGTAAGCGAGAGCTAATTTTTTTAAGGGAAAGTTCGGGGCAAACTTAGCCTAAGTTGTCATGCAGTCGCGCCTGTCAGATCATGATCTGCTGCTTAAATCCCGATTGCTCAAATCCCCTGAATCCCAATGGAAAGAAGTTTTGCCAAAGTTGTAGCACCCCATTGGTGTCACTTTTAAGAAATCGTTTCCGTGTCATCCGAGTCCTTTCAGATGAGGGGGGATTTGGCAGAACCTATCTATCAGAAGATGTAGATAAACTCAATGAACGCTGTGTTATCAAGCAATTAGCTCCAAAATTCCAAGGAACTTGGTCGCAAAAAAAGGCGATGGAGTTGTTTGCGGAAGAAGCGCAGCGACTACAAGACCTTGGTGAACATCCCCAAATTCCGACTTTGCTAGCTTACTTTGAGCAAGACGGCTGCCTATATTTAGTGCAGCAGTTTATCAATGGAGAAAATTTATTAAAGGAGTTGCAGCAACGCAAGGCGTATAACGCTAGGGAAATTCAATCTATTTTGCTAGATTTACTGCCCATCCTGAAATTTATCCACGATCGCAAAGTTATTCATCGAGATATCAAGCCAGAAAATATTATCCGCAATAAAAGTGATGGGCGATTAAGTCTGATTGATTTTGGTTCCTCAAAGCAATTTACAGCCAGAGTTCAGCAAAAATCTGGCACATCCATTGGTTCGCATGGTTATTCTCCCCTGGAACAGATTAGAGATGGTAAAGCTTTTCCCGCCAGTGACTTGTTCGGTTTAGGGGCTACCTGCTTTCATTTGCTAACAGGAAATTCCCCCTTTCAGTTGTGGATGGAATCTGGGTACGCCTGGGTGAGTAATTGGCGAGAATATTTGCGGAGTCCATTAAATCCTGAGTTGGATTTTGTCATCGACAAGCTTTTGAAAAAAGACATCCATGAACGTTACCAATCAGCCGATGAAGTCCTCAGAGACTTGACTCCAAAACAACTCCTGGCACTACCACCTGCGGGTAAGTCATCTGGGAAAATACCCGCAACTCAAGCCCCATATTTACCAAAAACTTATCCCTTACTGAGAACATTAGTTTTGGTAAGTGCTTTTATTCTGTTGTTCGGATTCCAAGAATCTTGGTATAAACATTTTCGCCGGATTCAGACTACTTTGGTCTCTAAGCTGAGTCAGCACAATAATTCTGGCAAAAATGAGGCGGTTTTAGTTCAACCACCAAAGATTACTTTGGGGAACGTTTCCTTAGCGAACACCCTTCAGGGACATGAAAACTCGGTTTTATCCGTCACCATCAGCCCCGATGGCAAAACAATTGCCAGCAGTGGCGACGATCGCACAATTAAACTTTGGAATCTAGCAACCGGAAAAGCAATCTCTTCACTCAACGCCTATTCTCAGCAGGTGAATGCTGTGATGATTAGCCCAGATGGCAAAACTTTGGTTAGTGGTAATGATGACAGCACTATCAAAATCTGGAATCTAGCAACCGGAAAACAAATTCGCACTCTTACAGGGCATTCTGACTCAGTTCATGCCCTAGCCATCAGCGCTGATAGCCAGACCCTAGTTACTGGTAGTGATGACAACACCATTAAAATCTGGGATTTAGTAACAGGAGAGCAAATTCGGACACTGTTAGGGCATACATTCTGGGTGCGATCGATAGCCATGAGCCAGGATGGCGTGATTCTTGCCAGTGGCAGTTTTGATAAGACGATCAAAATCTGGAATCTAACAAAAGGGTATTCAATCCGTACACTGGAGGGAAATTCTCAAACAGTAACAGCCGTAGCTATCAGCCCAGATGGTAAAATTTTAGCCAGTGCTAGCCGCGATGCCTACGACAGGCTACGCCTACGCTCCATCAAACTTTGGAATCTAGTTACGGGAAAAGAAATTCGCACACTAGTGGGACATGCAAACACTGTCACAACCGTAGCCTTCAGTGCCGATGGTAAAATTATTGCTAGTGGTAGCCGCGATCGCACTATCAAACTATGGAATTCAGCCACAGGAGAGGAAATTCTCACATTGCCGGGGCACACTAACACCGTGACATCCGTTACCTTCAGTCCTGATGACAAAACCCTTGTCAGCGGTAGTGAGGACAATACTATTAAGATTTGGCGCTTGTCTCAGTGAGTAGGGATTGGGATAGTTCATCAAATGACCGAAGAGGCGGAGGGGCAGGGGGCAGGGAGCAGGGGGAGCAATAGAAAGTCCCGTTCGCGCAGCGTCTCCAAGAGTTGCCGTGAAGCGGAGCGGAACATGGGTATCAAGCCCCGCCCAAAAGCGAGCGTTCTCGATTGGTCGAAGTACAAGATCCGTTACTACCTCCCCCCAGCTAATAGCTCCCCGCTCCCCTGCCTCTTCTGACAAATCCTCAATTGCGATAAACTGTCTCAAGTGAGGAGGGGTGAAAATGAGCAGCGCTACAACCCATCGCCGCGATCGCAGGTTTGGGATTAAAATACCTAAGCTATTTTCAGGTTGGCAGCAAGTATTTGGAGAAGCACGCACCCGAATTTTGCTCTGGTATTTGCTGATTTTGGGGATAACCTTTCTCATCGCCATTCCCGCATTTCGCTACCAGCTCTACCAACGCATTGATGAGCGCGTCCGTCAAGATATGTTACAAGACATGGCGGCTTTGAATGCGTTAATTAAAGGTGAAACCTTTGCTCCAGAGGATGCACTCACTGAGGACGACCCAGAAGACATAGTGATTGGGCCAGAGCAATTGAAATGGTTGCTGGATGGCAAAAAACAAATTGCTCCTCCAGTTTCCAAAGAAGATTTGATCAGACTTTTCAGAGCTTATCTGTTGTATCGACTACCAGAGGATGACTCTTACTTCATCACCTTTGTTGATGGTGAATTTTATAAATCTAGTCCGAGAGCGCGTCCCAAATCACTTGCCAAGGATTCACCGCTCATGAAGCGGTGGGCAAAACAAAGCAAACCAGAGCAGGGAGAAAAAGAATTTTCCGACCCTGATCTTAGTAAAATTCTTTATATTGTAGAACCGATTAAAATTAATGGAGAAATTCAGGGTGTCTTCGTTATTGCCCATACTACAGCTGGTGAGCGGGCAGAAGCTCTAGAAGCAGTTTCGGTAATTATTGAGGTTTCTAGTTTAGTATTTGTCGTGTCGTTCATCTTGGCGTGGTTGGCGGCGGGACGGGTTCTAGCTCCCCTAAGGGCGATTACCACCACTGCCCATGCAATTAGTGAGTCAGATTTAACCCAGCGCTTACCTGCGCGAGGTAAGGGAGAACTGGCAGAACTAGCAACGACATTCAACGAAATGATGGACAGGCTAGAGGCAGCTTTTGCCACCCAGCAGGAATTTGTCAACGATGCTGGGCATGAATTGCGGACTCCGATTACCATCATTCGCGGACATCTGGAACTGATGGGAGATGACCCCCAAGAGCAACAGGAAACCTTGGCGCTGGTCATGGGAGAATTAGACCGGATGAGTCGTCTAGTCGATGACATGATTTTGTTGGCAAAGGCAGAACGCTTAGACTTTTTGCAGTTGGCAACGGTGAATGTAGCAGACTTAACCCAAGAGTTATTTTTCAAAACCCAGGCACTAGCAGAGCGTGATTGGCAAATAGATGCGGTGGCAAAGGGTCAGATTATAGTTGATCGCCAAAGAATTACTGAGGCTATGATCAATCTGGCGCAAAATGCGACTCAGCATACAGCAAAGAGTGATACTATCTCCATAGGTTCTGCGATCGCGAAAGGAAAGGTACGTTTCTGGATACGCGATACAGGCGAAGGCATTCCCCTTGTTGATCAAAAACGGATTTTTGAACGTTTTGCTCGAACTTCTAACAGTCGCCGTCGTTCCGAGGGTGCGGGATTGGGGCTGTCAATTGTCCGAGCGATCGCCGAGGCGCACGGTGGACAGGTATTGCTTCGGAGTCAACTAGGAAAAGGTTCGATGTTTACCATCGTTTTACCCCTCGATCCACCGCAGGAAATGAGTGCATATGCCCAACATTCTCATCGCTGAAGATGAACCCCGGATTGCCTCATTTATTGAGAAAGGATTGCGATCGCAAGGATTTACAACCGCAGTTGTTGCCGATGGGCTGCATGTGCTGGATGTAGCACAGAGTGGAACCTTTGACTTACTAATTTTGGATTTGGGTTTGCCTGGAAAAGATGGATTTCAGGTACTAGAAGAACTGCGGGGACAGGGAGAAGACTTACCTGTAATTATCCTCTCGGCTCGGAGTGATATTCACGATAAAGTCGCTGGACTAGAAGGGGGCGCAGATGATTATGTCACAAAACCCTTCCGATTTGAAGAACTTCTGGCGCGGGTAAGGTTGCGTTTGCGAACTGCTAGACCTGTGAAAGATGCCCAAGAGTTTGTCCTGAAAGCTGGTAGCGTAGTGCTTGATCTGCGAACTCGACAGGTGAAAGTAGGCGATCGCTTGATAGAATTACCTGCTCGTGAATTTACAATGGCAGAAATGTTTTGCCGTCATCCTGGACAGGTTATTAGTCGAGAACAACTGCTAGATTACGTTTGGGGCTACGACTATAACCCAGGTTCTAATATTGTTGATGTATATGTCGGTTATCTCCGCAAAAAACTAGGCAGCAACGTCATTGAAACCGTTAGAGGGATGGGTTATCGCTTGCGAACATAATTGTTTAGTACTTACCCAAGTGCTAATAGAACTTTGTCAAGCTAGTTCTGACGGTTTGTAGTAAGCACAAAACGTGCTTAGAAAATAAGGACTAAAGTCCTGACTACGAAATTGTTGACCTTATATTACGGCAATGGAGAAAACGAGACGATTCTTCTAACTCCTGAATTCTGACTCCTGAATTCTCATTTATGAATCAAATTTTAATTGTTGAAGACGAAGCAGGTGTTGCTGCTTTTATAGAAAAAGGCTTACGCAGACAGGGATACACAACCACCGTTGCCAAAGATGGACAGCAGGCGCTCTTTCTGGCTCAAAATAGTAAATTTGATTTGATGCTGCTTGATTTGGGATTACCATTTGTGGACGGTTGGACAGTATTAAAAGAACTTCGTAGACAAGGAGAGACTCTACCCATTATCATCGTCACAGCTCGTAAAGACGATCATGAAGGAGCGATCGCATTCAACAATGGAGCAAATGACTATATCACTAAGCCATTTCGCTTCAGTGACTTGCTGGAACGAATTCAAATCCATCTAAGTCGTGGTTGAGTATGAAACAGTACAGTAAGTTCGGTAAACTGACTTCTAAGCAATCAAATAGCCGCTTACAACTATCAAACAACTTAGCTACACACACAAGTATCTCTAGACATTGGTTTAGCTATTTGAAGGTTGGTCAAAAGATCGGTATTGGATATGCGCTGCTTGTTAGCATCGCCGTGCTGGGAACTACTATGGGTTTTGTGATTGCAGATCATTACAAGCAGAAAGCGCAAAAGCGGGAAGACGCAGCATTTGAAGAGTTATATCAAGCATCTCAACTAAAAACGAGCGTTTTTTATGTCCGCACCACCCAACATCAACTGATTCTCTACATGGATAGACCAAAACTGTGGGAAAAAAATTATACTCAATTAATTGAGCATGTTGCCGAAGCCCGACAACTTTGGTTTGAATTAACAGCAAACTATACCATTAACAAGCCCACCGTATATGGTTCTATAAGTGGGCAGAAAGCAGTTTACCCCTTGTTGCAGAACTATAAAGGTTTTAGTGCTTACTTACAGCGTACAGAAGCTTTTTTTCGGGAGAATAATCCCAATAAATTATCACCCAGTCAAATCAAGACAGCACAAAGTCAATTGTTCAATTTCATGCATGGCTCGTCAGTTTTTTTGATGGATGACTTTCTCAATGACATCACGAGCCTTGTGCAAATTACAGCCGAGGAGTATCAGCAAGCAAAACAGGAACTACAAACGGCAGAAAAATTACGCTTATACATTATCATTGGTAGCCTGTCACTATCAATTGCGATCGCCACATTACTAGCAATTTACACCAGTCGCGCCATTGCCCGTCCCATTCAAGCTGTCACTCATATTGCGCAACAGGTTACAGAAGAATCTAACTTCGATTTACAAGCACCCGTTACGACTAATGATGAAGTTGGCATCTTAGCGACTTCCCTCAATCGTCTTATTCAAGAAGTTCAGCAACTCATCAAAGCCCAAAAGGATGCTAACGAACAGCTAGAAGTATATAGCCAGGTGCTAGAAAGGAAAGTGCGCGAACGGACACGGGAGTTAGATGAGAAAAATCAACGCTTAGAATTGGCGTTAGCAGAATTACGTTCCACCCAAGCACAACTCGTGGAAAATGAGCAGGGGGAGGGGCAGAGGAAGCATTAGTTTGTAGGGTGCCCAGGTAAACTACCCGCCACTGACCTGAGTACAGGTACAGTGGGGGCTTTGAGAAGCCCTAGAAATATCAAACAAGCTTAGTTGCACGTACTCAGCCTTTTTCCCAATACGCACATCTAACTTACAAGACAATCCTGAACCACGAGGCTGGTTTACAATCACAGCCCCAATTGCAGAAATATTCTTTGCACCATTCAAATCAGCGTCACCAATCCACCCACAATGACCACAAACAAACTTCTTACCACTGCGATACGATTCACCCTTGACAGGATGAATATGCAAACAGTTGTGGCAGGTTTGCGAGGTATATCTTGGGTCAACAAGAACCAACTTCACGCCAAACTTAATCGCCTTGTAGTCTATAAATTGTCGCAATTGATAGAAACTCCAACTATTGGAAAGTCGGCGTTCTCGTTTACTACGGGGCAAGGTGTTTGTGCGTTCTCTGATTCCGGTCAATTCTTCCAAGGCAATCATCTGATTGTTATCCTTGGCTCCCTTTACGACTTGGTAGCTGGTGATGTGATTAATGTGAGTCTGAAAACGCCTCTCTTTTCCCGACAACCGTTGCTGAAGCTGGCGACATCTGCGCCGACTACTTCTTGTGCCTTTCGCGGACTTGTGTTGGAGTTGCGCTCTAACTCTGGCGTATTTATCCCGAATCTTAGTTATGTTTTGTCCACTAAATTTATCCCCGCCGGAAGTAACTGCAATATCCGTGCGTCCGAGGTCAACGCCCAATACTTTGTTTGTTTCTTGTGGTGTTGGCGGTTCGGATTCAAGCTGAATATTCAGGTAGTATGTGCCATTTTTGCGCTTTACCAAAGTCGCTGTTTTAGGGTTTTGCCCCTTCAACAACCCCCTTTGGTAGTTACCAATGGCAAGAATGAACCTTTCTCTACCACCAATCAACGTCAAACTAGCTGTCCAGTCTTTCTCTCGAAAGCTGAACGTTCTCACGTCGTAGGTAGCAGAAGTTGGCGCAAAACCCGTAACTGGCTTTCCTTTTTGTTTAGCAGTCTTGCGATTTCCAGATACTCTCCTTACCGCATGAATAGCCAACTGAGAAGACAAACCAAACAACGCCCTGACACTGTGATAGACCAAAGACTGCATCGCCAATTCGTTTACCAGAGTTGGTGGTGCAGTCTTGTTCACGTATTCGCAAGCATCCGCGAAAGCCTGCAACGTTGCATCAATTTTGGCAACTTGTTCAGGTGTGACTTGGATTTTGCAGGATACTGTCAGGACTTGCTTCATTCCCTTATTTTATCTCAATACGTGAGAAAAAGTAAATTACTCCCGCCACCAATCCGAGTACAGATTTGGTGGGGGACTCCTTGCTATGCCAGTTGAGCAAATTCATATCTGGCAAGTATAATTATTAACTATGAAATTATTCAAATACTCCGTTAACTTTGCTTCCTCTTGCGTTGTCGCCTGTATCATTGCTTCTACGGCTGCGGTGATTGCTCAACCTAAACCTTCACAAACCAATTCGGTAATAAAATTAACACCGACTCAGTTAAAAGTTTTGCGATCGCTAGGGTTAAAATTAGCATTACCAAGTTACGTACCCGCAAATTTTCATGCCGATAAAGTATTAGTCTCGGCTGGGCGCGAAAATGTTGACAGCTTGCGTTACTTAGTTATTTATCAAAATTTAAATGCAGATAAATGCTTTGCGATTGAGTCAGCATCTGGTGGTATTGGCGACTTGCCCTCTGGGTCACGCAGTTACCCGATAAATTCTCCGATATTTGGAAAAAGTGTTTTGGAGCAAGGATTATACGGTAATGCCAAACAACCAACATTGCTATCGCAGTGGTTAGGAGAGCAAAATGGCCCCTTTTACAGATTTGTTGGTACGGGAGTAATACCAGAATTGTCTAATTGTAGTAACGTTACTCCCCAAGAAGCAGTCAAAGTTTCGCAGTCGATTCGATACTTGAATTAATCGACTACGGCGACTAAAGATTTAGTTTATAAATTGTCTCTAACCAAGCCCCTTCTCTACGAGAGGCTGCGCCAACAGGGCAGAATTATGAGAAAATTCTCATACAAGTTTCATAAAAGACTCATAGAAGATTGAGAACCTATTTAATTAGTACGGCATGCATCTATTCACTGAATAATTGAGGGACATTTAGCCATGAGACTGATGGTATATTCCCACGATGGCTTTGGTCTCGGTAATATTCGCAGAATGCTGGCAATCTGCACCCATTTACTTGATTCGATTCCAGAACTTTCTATTTTGGTTGTTTCTGGTTCGCCGATGCTGCACAGCTTTCGTCTCCCGAAAAGACTTGATTACATTAAGCTACCCTGTTTAAATCGGGGAACATCAGGTGAAATGTATGTCAAGTATCTGGGGACAGAAATCGATGAAACAGTGAAATTGCGCTCAGAGTTAATTTTATCTGCGATCGCTAATTTTAAACCGGATATATTTCTAGTAGACAAAAAGCCCTATGGTATCCGTAATGAATTAAAAGCTACTGTCGAATATCTCAAAGAAAAATTGCCGGAAACTCCCTTAATTCTCCTGCTGCGTGACATTTTAGATCATCCAGATGTGACAATCACAGAATGGCAAAAGCACGGTTACTACGAAGCAATCGATACATTTTACAAGTCCGTGCTTGTGGTTGGCACTCCCGAAATTTTCGACATCCGCCAAGAATATCAACTACCGCCAATGGTTGCCCAGAAGGTGCAGTTCTGTGGTTACATCCGCACAGAACTGGGGCGTAAAAGTCCAAATCTTATCCGTAGTGAGTTGCGATTAAGTCCAGAAGAACAACTTATTTTAGTTACGCCGGGTGGTGGCGAAGATGGTTACAGCTTAATTGATAACTATTTATCGAGTTTGGCATTGTTGCCAGCTTCTTATAAATTACGAAGTTTAATTATATGTGGCCCCGAAATGCCCGCCAAAGATAAAGCAGCATTAGAACAAAAAGCTGCTGCATATCCTCAGGTGCAGATGAGCGACTTTACCGATGATTTGATGAGTTACATCGCCGCCGCAGATGCCGTAGTAGCAATGGGAGGCTACAACACAACTTGCGAGATTCTCTCAGTGGGTAAGCCAGCAGTAGTCATACCCAGAATTAAACCATCACGAGAACAGTGCATTCGTGCAGAACACTTGGAAAAGTTGGGGATTTTAGCAGCTATTCATCCAAATGATCTAGCTCCAGATATTTTACTGCGATCGCTGTTGCAACAACTCCAAACTCCGCAGATTTCCCTGACGACAATTAATCTGGATGGATTGCCCAAAATTAGCCAATATATCTCCACCTTACTAGCAAAAAAAAAGAGCGTGATTCCATTTTGCTACCAGTCCCCGGAACAATTACCGGAATTAGCAATGATTGCCAAAATTGTTTAAAGAGGTAAAGTTGTTATGAAACGTCTTATGTTCTACTGCCAACATATTTTGGGTATGGGGCATCTAGTTCGCAGCCGGGAAATTGTGCGCGGTTTAACCAAAGACTTCCAAATTTGTTTTATTAATGGCGGTGAAATAATTCAAGGATTTGAAATTCCTGCTGGTGTCGAAGTCATAAACTTGCCTGCAATTAAAACTGACGCAGAATTTACAGAACTGCAAGTAGTAGATGATGCCTTTAGTCTCACCGAAGTCAAGGAAATCAGAAAAAATCGACTTCTGGAAATATTTGACCAATTCCAGCCTGATATTTTAATAGTTGAGTTATTTCCCTTTGGGAGAAGACGCTTCTCTTTTGAATTAATTCCCTTGTTAGAAAGAGCAAAATCAAATAGAAGCTCAACCAAAGTTGTTTCTAGCTTGCGAGATATTGTAGTTGCTAAACCAGAAAAACAGGCAAAACACGAAGAAAAAGTATGTAACTTAATTAACAAATATTTTGATATGTTACTGGTTCATGGTGACCCTGGATTAGTCCCACTAGAAGCAACTTTTTCTAGAGTTAACGACCTTAACTGTCAAGTATATTATACAGGATATGTTGTCCAAGAAGTACCTATAAATCCTATTTTAACTGATGAAGATCGAGAAATTATTAGCTCAGACAAACCCCTGATTTTAGTCAGCGTAGGAGGTGGAAGATTTGGTCATGAATTGCTTGAATCTGTAGTGGAAACAGCCCCTTTCTTAGAGAAAGTATTACCGCACAACATTCAGGTTTTTACCGGGCCATTCATCCCAGATTCAAAATTTCATGAGTTGCAAACAATGGCAAGACATAGTAAAAATCTCCACATTCGACGCTATACTCCTTACTTGCTAAATTACATGAAAAAAGCAGACCTTTCAATAAATATGTCTGGCTATAACACCACAATGAATGTTCTAACCACAGGTGTACGAGCCATGATTCTTCCCTTTACAGGCAACCAGGATCGAGAACAAACTATTAGAGCCGAAAAATTAAGCAATTTAGGAATCGTCAAATTTATCAATCCTAATGATTTGCAACCCGATTACTTTGCTATTAATATTATTAATTACCTCAAAGAGCAACCAAACAAAATTAGCTTTGATTCCAGCGGAGTTGAAAAGACTGCAACCATCTTAAAAACTTTAGCAGTTAAACAAAAAGTTGCATAATAAATTCATAGAAAAATAGAATCATGGATAAAATAAGAATTTGTATTACTACACTCGAATATCCACCCGATATTGGCGGGGTTGGTGAATCAGTACATCGAATTTCCCAGATGCTAATTAACAGTGGCTATGAAGTTCACGTTGCAGTTTTTCGTTCCAAACAACGCCTAGTTTCTGATGGAAGTCGCAGACGAGCAAGTTGCACATCAACGCTTCAAGATGGTGTGTTTGTGCATCGCATTAAGTCAGCCGTTCGCAATCAAACAACAGAAATCCAAGACTTTTTTAGCGACGTTTACTTTCAACTCAAATGTCTGCATCAAAAACATAGCTTTGACTTGTTTCACGCCTTCTTTATGAATGAAACAGGTTATGTAACAACACTTTTAGCAAAAGAAAATGATGTTCCGATAATCAATAGTGTTCGTGGTAGCGACTTACATAAGCATATTTTTAATCCTAAGAATCATGCTCAAATAGCATGGATTTTAGAGAATTCTGCTTGGGTGACATTTGTCAGCCGTGACTTGCTCAAAAGAGCTAGTGTTATTAGTCCAAGTGTGAAGTTAAAATCATCAGCTTTCTGGAATTCCATCGCACCTATTAACTTTGAACAATTCCCCACTCCGTCTCTAATTAACGAATTGCCAGGTATTGTTATTGGTTCATCGGGTAGGTTCCGAGACAAGAAGGGCATTGAATTTCTCCTCGATGCTTGCGCCCACTTGAGTAAAGAGTTAGATTTAACACTCTTGTTGATAGGTGATTTTGTTGAGAAAGAACGAGAATACTGGGAGCAACAAGTACAGCAAAGCGGTATTGGTAATCGCCTCCGCATCACTGGAATTACCAGCCGCCAAGAAGCTTTAGCTTATCTCCCCCATTTAGATATTTTTGCGATTCCCTCACTGCATGACGGTTGCCCCAATACACTTTTAGAAGCGATGCTAGCGAGTCGAGCAATAATTGGCACTCGTGTAGATGCGATCGCAGAAATTATAGAAGATGGTGTAGACGGTTTACTTATCAACCCCGGCAGTACAGAAGAATTAATTGCTGCACTCCGATATTTAGCAACACAACCAGAACTGCGGAAAAAGTTGGGTGCAGGAGCCAAAACAAAAGTAACTCAACAGCTTGCCCCATCAGTAGAATACCAAAACTGGATGAATGTTTACCAAAGAGTCTTAGCGGCATCTGAATCAGTTTTGTTAGGCGAAATATCCCTCGTGTAGTCCCTTCCAATCCAGAGAACTAAAATAATTTAAAACTCACACAAGATCCCTCTAAAACACCTCTTCCTTAGCGCCCTTAGCGCCCTTCTCTAACGAGACGCTGCGCGTAGCTTGCTTCTCCGTAGGAGTATGCGGTTCGTTTTCTTATAACTTTGAAATCATGAACAAACCACAAATCACTATAATTGTTTCCCAGCGTGAGCGATTCAGTTACACCCGCGAATCGTTAGAAAGCATTTACCAACACACTCAACTACCTTTCTCCCTAGTTTATGTAGATGGTGGTTCACCTCAGCATATCCAGCGCTACCTCAAAGAACAAGCCCAAGCAAAAGGATTCCAATTAATTCGCACAGAACACTACCTATCACCCAACCAAGCCCGTAACCTGGGTTTACAACAAGTTAATAGTGAGTATTTAGTGTTTGTTGACAACGATGTAATTGTTAGTCCAGGTTGGCTTAACTCCTTACTCGAATGTGCCAAAGAAACAAACGCAACTGTAGTTTGTCCCCTTACTTGCATTGGTCAGCCTTTGGGGGAAACAGTACATTTAGCTGGTGGTGAAGCTCATATTGTTGTGGAGATACAGGAAACTGCAATCAAGCGACGGGTGCATGAAAAACACTACTTTGTAAATCGGAAAGTTGCTGAGGTACAGGATCAACTTCATCGTCAACAATGCGAGTTTGCCGAGTTTCACTGTATGTTAGTTCGCACTGAGATTTTTGGGCGAATTGGGCTGTTAGACGAGAAATTCCTGAGTACGCGGGAACATATCGATTTTTGTCTAAAAGTGGCTGAGGCAGGAGGTACATTTTACTGTGAACCAGCCTCGGTAGTTACCTATGTACCAGGGCTAAAGTTTGAATTGTCAGAACTGGCATTCTTTATGCTGCGCTGGAGTGATGCTTGGGAAATTGCCAGTTTAAAACACTTCTCCGAAAAGTGGGATTTAACGACTAATGACAAGTATTTTAAGAAACGCTACAAGCGGATGGGGCATCGTCGCCATCAGGGATTTTTGAAGCCGTTACTAAGTCGTCTCACCTTTGGGAAAAATCCCCTGTGGCTGGAGAAAATAGCGATCGCTCTCGAAAGAAAATTAAATTACTACATTAGCGATCTCCATACTCAAAGTCATCCCACAGTCAACACAACCAAACCCGTCCCCAAGTTAGTCTCTCTCGTTCATTCCCTGGAGGGAGATAAGTCGTAATGGCGGCTAGAGATCCCAAAAGTCTGAGGGCTGCTTTACCAGGAATTGTGCGGATTTTGCAGCGGTTTTCGCCCCAGTTGAGCAAACAAAAGGCGCTGCTGATTGTCTCTTTTGTGGCACTGATGGCTGAGATTTTCTTGCACCTGCTGGAACCCTGGCCGCTAAAGTTTATTTTTGATTACATCCTTGTACCTGGTTTTCGATCTCAGTCTTTAGGAATTCCCCTACTTTCAGGACTGGGCCCATTTACCCTATTAACAGGCTTGACGTTGGGGTTAGTAGCGATCGCTTTACTTCGGGCTACTGCTGCTTACTTTAGTGTGGTGGGCATGGCGCTGGCAGCTAGTAATGTCTTGACTGAAATTCGTTCTGACCTTTACAGTCATCTCCAAAGTCTCTCTTTATCATTTCACCACAAAGCCAAAACCGGCGACTTAATTACCCGCGTTACCTCCGATATTGAACGACTGCGAGAGGTGACGGTGATGGCAGTATTACCCCTAATTGCCCATTCCCTCACCTTAGTCGGGATGATTTTTGTCATGTTCTGGCTGCATTGGGAACTAGCGCTAATTGCTGTCGCCGTGTTTCCCTTATTTATTTTCTTCACCATGCGCTTGACAAAACGCATTCGGCAAGTAGTGCGATCGCAACGTCAACGCGAAGGGGCAATGGCTGCAACTGCGGCGGAATCCATTGGGGCAATCAAGGTTGTTCAAGCCCTCTCTCTGCAAAATATGCTGGAGAGGACTTTTTCGGGACATAATCGCCAAAGTTTAAAAGAAAGTGCCAAGGCGCAAAAACTCGCAGCCGGTTTAGAACGGATGGTAGAACTGCTGGTAGGCATTGCTACTGCTTTGGTGTTATGGCGGGGTGTGCAGCTGGTATTGAGACAGGCGATTACACCTGGGGATTTGCTTGTATTTGTCAACTATCTCAGGATTGCTTTTAAGCCGATGCGGCAACTTGCCAAATATACCGGGCAAATCGCTAAAGCTACCGCTTCCGGTGAGCGTATCCTCGATGTGCTGGACACCGTACCCGAAATCAGCGATTCACGGGGAGCAATGGATGCACCGCCTTTACTGGGAGGTGTGCGGTTTGAAAATGTCACCTTTGCCTACGAACCAGCAAAGAGAATTTTGCAAAATATCAGCTTTGAAGTGCAACCTGGTCAACACGTTGCTTTGGTGGGGCCGTCTGGTGGCGGTAAATCCACTTTAGTAAGTTTGTTGTTACGCCTTTATGACCCATTGGAAGGGCGGATTTTAGTTGATGGTCATGACTTGCGTGAGTACAAGGTGCAATCTATCCGCCAGCAAATTAGCGTGGTGTTACAAGATACAATTCTATTTGCTGCCAGCGTCAAAGATAATATTGCCTACGGCTGTTTGGGGGCTTCTGACCAAGCAATTGAACAAGCTGCGCGTCTGGCAAATGCCCACGATTTTATCATGGCGCTACCTGAAGGCTACGAGACTATTTTGGGGGAGAGAGGGGCGACACTTTCGGGAGGACAAAGGCAGAGAATTTCCATTGCTCGTGCTGCTATTCGTCAAGCTGCGATTGCAATTTTAGATGAGCCTACCACTGGCTTAGACAACGAAAACGAACACGCCGTCAACGAAGCACTCGATCGCTTAACTCAAAAATGCACCACCTTTGTAGTTTCTCATAATCTTAGAGCCGTTGAACAAGCCGATTTTATTCTCTACATCGAAGACGGACAGATTTTAGAGCAAGGTACGCACAAAGAATTGCTGCGTTTAGGTGGACGCTACAGCGCAATGTATGCCTTGAAATCTGCGGTAAATTCTCACGAGGATGATGTGTATGCAGTTGAAGTTTGATAAGAGGCAGGGGGCAGGGGACAGGGGGC
>NZ_WBKL01000116.1:0-51193 GCF_015714705.1 Nostoc sp. NZL
GTTCCGGCGACGGCGACGGCGACGGCAACGGCGACGGCTCCTACACCAGCTGTTAATCCTTGACGAATTGTGATGAAGTAGAAGGTAATCAAGATAATTAAAGCAACCCAGCCCCCAGTTTGGTTTTCTATGGATGGGCTAAATATCAGCGACACTATGTAACCCTTAAAAGCTGAGAACAATCCTGACAGTGCCGACAATAAGAATGAGATAATAACTAAACCAATTGCCCAACGTCGTTGTAGTCCCGCTTTGGCATGGCTAAAGTTTGCACCTGTCAGGTTAACACCGCTAAAGTTTGCTCCTCGAATGTCCGCATAGCTAAAGTTTGCCCCCTCAAGGTTTTGTCCTTTGAAAGAGCGCCCACGGAGATTTTGACCTGAGAAGTCCTTGGGCATAGTTTTTAAAGCAAGATGTCTTGATTTACATTGTTATACAGATTTGGTGTAAGATATTCCAGATTTTGGGGAAAAAAATGTTATTGCTGTTAAATATGGCTAGAAATGAAATAGGCTTCGTCTGTACTTTGAGCCTAATGACACAGAGCGTCTGTAATCTTGCGATCGCACATAAGTCCGAAATGGCCTAATGCACTGCTGTAGTAATTATCAGACAAGCAACTATAACGAACTTATATAATTCAACCACAGGGACATACCCCAACTCGAACCCAGTCATAATGGCTGGGTTTTTGAGTTTTGATGGTAGTGTTGTGCTTCTTGCGTGACTGTGGTTAGAAGCGACGCAATGTTTAACTGAAAAGGACGTAGACGTGTAGCAGCTTTTATCTCATATCAATAATCTTCTTTCAGCCCTAACACCAAAGCATCTTCTGTTTTGCAACATAATTCCAGTCTTTAAGCTGCAAAGCTCGATTTGAGCTTTTGATTTTTCTTAAGCTCAAGATTTTAACTCTTTGCTTTATGTTGTCAACTCATGAGGAATGCCTGCTCTTCCTAGAAAAGATTCGTTGGGACGAACAACCAAGATGCCCTTACTGTAAATCAACAAATGCTGCGGCTCTTAGGAAAGAACGGCGGTATCACTGTAATACTTGCTTTACATCATATAGTGTTACGGTTGGTACACTTTTTCACCAAACTCATGTAGATTTACATAAGTGGTTCCAAGCAATCTGGCTTGTGCTAAACCAATCAAGAAGAATTAGTGTACGTCAGCTTGCCAAGGAGATTGGAGTTAGTAAAAACACAGCATCGTATATGATTACCCGTATTCAGAAAGCTATAAATGATGAGCCAGAACTATTACATCAGATTATGAATGCACTAGATTAACATAAAACTCAAGAATTAGCAGGAACTCAAATACTTTAAATACTTTTGGATGTGTCATCTATGATTATTTCAAAAATGATTCTTTCAAGAATTACCATAAAAACAGACAAAAACTGGGCCATTTTTACAGCATTATTTCTCATTTTTATTGCTTTTGTAATAGCCCGTTTATTACCTTTATTAATTCCTCAAGAAGCAAAGTACTTAGAATTCATTATTAATGGTTTTTTTGTACTATTTTCATGGGATATGGTTAATGCAATGGTTGGAGGAGCAATTGACCAAGCAGTTGAATCAGCCAACCAGCAAAATATTGATAATTTGAAGGCCAAAACCCCAGAAGAATCTCATAAGAAGCAAGATTTAGAATTTATGGCATGGGTTACAAGCAAAAATATAAAAGGTAGAAATTCACTTTTACAAAATGATAATGAGCTTGAAATAATCAAAACAAAGGCTCTTATTCGTGATGAAATTGTCAATGTATTGACGAAAAATCAAGATAATCTACTAACAAGTATTGCTACAAAGGCTTCTAGATATACTTTAAATAAAGAAAAATTAACTCATGAAGAGCAGTTGAAAGATATTGATCTACATGAACTAGAAATCTTTAGACAAGATATTTTTATATACCTAAAAGCTTGGTTAGTTATTAGCATAAAATATGATAGAGAAATGCAATCTGAATTGATTAAGCAGAGCCATCCTAGCGAAGAATCACCAAAGAAACAAGATTATTTAAAGGCTCTCAGATACATCAAAGATAACCTAATGGAAAGGGACACTGTAGCCCAGTATTTTCAAGAAAAGTATAAACATGAGGCTAGAGAAATTATCAAGTTCTACCTGAATCGACTTATTGAAAGGATAAAAAAAGAACCGTGATAGCTCTACCTGCAAAAGTCTAATAGACTTTTATAATTTATCTGCTTCCTCTAGTTGTTCCAATGTTATAGGCATTTCTGAGGCTTTTAATTTTTTAACAAGTTCTTCATATTCAAGTAGGCTAGATACTTGATCAAAATTTCCTGTATCTAAGTTTTCTGAAATATTTTTCTTGGCTTGTGCAATCTTATTTCTCGTAACTACGTTTATATGTGGAGTTCCGGGCATAGCTTTTTCAATTGCGTCTAAAATTACAACTGCTTGCCTTAGTATCTGCTTCAATCTAGGCCATTGCTCAGAATTATGCATTGATTGCTTTTCCCAGTAAAAGTGTGCAATCGAAATCATATTTGGCATTTATTAGGATGTCTATACCGCAATCTTGGACAGATGTATAAGTAGCACATAATAAATCAAGATTATTTATAATTTCAGTCACAAAAGCTGTTAACAAGTTTTACTCTACACAGTATCATCCATCCAACCACACTCTGGGTTTGGGCAATCCCAGTGAACACGCGCTGACCAGTCCCGGTCAAATTCTGCACCGCACCGAGGACATTTACCTGTAAACATTGGATGCCAGTCAATTAGTTCTAGCTGTTCCTCTCTAGTCCATCGCTGATTGGGTTGCAAAATCAACTCGCCATTATAGTAGGTTGCCCCTTCTGGCTCCCACAGTTCTACTGATTCGGCGTTAGGGTCTTCTCGAAAGTCTAGGCAACTGCTACCATCTACCCCCGTCGGATGTACGACACAGATGATGTGGGGGTTCTGGGCGTAAAGGAGACAGCGATCGCACTCTGGGATTTTTGGCATAATACCAGTTTAATACCCTGCTTTTACGAATATATTTAACTAAATAAGTTTTCAAGGAGGTAAACAAAATAAATGAATAAGATTGGATTGGTAGTTGCAGCAGTTGTTATCATGTCACCTTTGACCTTAGCTGTAAAAAACGTGCAAGCTGTGAACGAGCAAGTAAAACCAACTCATAGTAATCAACCAGAACAGTCTGTGCAAAGAACTTTTACAAGCTTGATAAATGCTGTTGAACAAAACAACTACACTCAGTTTATATCTCAAGGAAATGCTGCTTTCAAAGAAGGCATTACAAAGCAAACATTTACACAAGTTAGTGGACAGTTGGCTCCTCGCATCAAAAAAGGGTATTCGGCAGTTTTCTTGGGAAATCTGAATCAGCAAGGGTATCAAGTTTATTTATGGAAACTGACATTTAAGGATGGCAGTGATGATGTTTTAGCTAGACTTAGCCTCAAAGATGGAAAAATAGGTGGATTTTGGCTGAATTAATTGATTCACATTGGTTCTTGGTTTTATGTTTCTATAGTTACAGTTTGTCAAGAGTGGGAGCGCAATCATTGTAATGCTTGTAACCTCTGCTGCAATCGGGTATATCGCTCTTGGGACTTTGTAGAACGAACGCACATACTGATTGCCTTCTTGTTGCCTATAATAATCGCCAGTTTCTTGGCACGGGTTAACCCTGTATAAAGTAAATTGCGAGTCAGCATCATGTAATGTTGGGTATACAAAGGCAAAATCACTACTGGGTATTCAGAACCCTGCGATTTATGTATGCTAACGCTCCAGGCTAAAGCAAGCTCATTCATGTCAGCATAATCATAAGTAACTTCGCGCTCTTGATACTGGACAATTACTTCCTGTTCTTCGGTATCTATTGTGGTGATAAATCCCACATCGCCGTTAAAAACTTCGCGTTGGTAATCGTTGGTTAATTGAATTACCCTGTCACCAGCTCTAAAAACTGTTCCACCCCTGGTAATTTCAATTTTTTCAGGGCTAGGTGGATTAATTAACTGTTGGAGTACATTATTGAGATTGCGTGTACCGACTAATCCCCGTGACATTGGTGCAAGCACTTGTACATCAGTAGCAGGGTTAAAACCAAGCCGAGGAACCAAATCAGTAATCAACTCGCTAATTGCCTGTACCCCATGTTCTGGTTGTAATCCTCCACCGTGCCAAAGACAATCAGATTGAGGTGTGTCAGAAATTGATTCAATATTGGGATATTGCCCCCGGTTAATTAGATGCGATGCAGTAATGATTTTACTACTGGCAGCTTGGCGAAATACTTGAGTGAGCCTGACTACAGGCACTCTTCCCGAATTAATAAAATCAGCCAGCACGTTACCCGCACCTACCGATGGCAATTGGTCAATATCTCCCACCAGCAGGAGTTGGGCATTGTCTGCCACAGCTTGAACTAAAGAATACGCTAGAAATAAATCCAGCATACTGGCTTCGTCTACAATAATTGCACTATGGGGTAACGGGTTAGTGCGATCGCGTTTAAAACTGCGAGTTCTGGGGTCAAATTCCAGCAGACGGTGAATGGTTTTAGCTTCCAGTCCCGTCATCTCGCCTAACCTTTGCGCTGCCCGTCCAGTTGGTGCAGCCAGGGCAATTGATTTACCCATTGCCTTCCATAAACTGACTATGGTGCTAGTGCAGAATGTCTTACCGACACCAGGGCCACCTGTAATGACTGTGAATCTAGAGTAAGCAGCCGTCTCTACTGCTTGTTGCTGTTCGGGTGATAGTGAAACTTGGCGGCTACTGCTAAAACGCTCCAACCAAGCACGGACGCGAGGAATATCAGAACTGATGGGGTAGGTGAGGCGATCGCGTACCAATAGAGCTAAATTTTGTTCAGTGTAAAAGTAAGTAGGCTTGTAACAATTGAGCGTTTTATCGGCATCACGTTCTCTAATTAGCTCATCTTTCAAAGCCATATCTTTGATAGTTTGAGCGATCGCATCTTCTGTTGGTTGATGGTCAGCAGTCGTAAGCAGTTTAGTCACCGATTCAATTAATTCTGTTTGAGGTAAGTAGCAATGTCCGTCTTCTGCTGCTTCACTTAAAACATGAACAAGTCCAGCAAAGTAGCGAAACTCGGAATCTGCGGGAACCCCCAAATTACGGGCAATTTTATCAGCAGTTAAAAAACCAATGCCATAGATATCAGTCGCAAGCTGATAAGGATTATGAGTAACTGTATCTATGGATTTATCGCCGTATTGCTTGTAAATTTTGACTGCGTAAGTGGTGCTAACGCCGTGACCTTGCAGAAATACCATCACTTCTTTAATGGCTTTTTGCTCATTCCAGGCTCTTTGAATCATGGCAATACGCTTTTTGGCGATGCCGTTGACTTCGCTCAAGCGCTCAATTTGGTTTTCAATAATATCTAGAGTCTCTATCCCAAAATAGGCAACAATCCGTTTCGCAGTAACAGGCCCCACACCTTTAATTAGACCACTACCTAAATACTTCTCAATTCCTGTGAGAGTTGCAGGTTTGGTTTCTTTATAATTAACAACTTGAAACTGCAAACCATATTGGGGATGTTCGCGCCAAAAACCAGTTAATTGCAGCGTTTGTCCTGGCTGGATATCTGCAAAGCTACCAGTAATCGTAGTTAGTTCCTTAGCACCAGAGCGTTGCAAACGTGCCACAGTATAACCTGACTCTTGACTGTAATAGGTCAGGCGTTCTACTACTCCGGTAATTGATTCATGTTTAGGAGTCGCATTGACTTGCTGCTGGCTTGGTAGGGGTGTAGTGGACATCACTTTCAGGAAACGGCGCAGCTATTATACTCGATACTCACTGTTGGAAAAGTCATAGAGTGAGCTTTTATAGTATTTATGTACTATAAGATTATAGAGAATAGCGATGCCTACGGTTCAAGAAGTCTATCTAGTTTGGAATTTTCGGTATAGCACCAGTTTATTCAGTTCACCCAAGCGATCGCAAGTCTTAAAAATCAAATCTTTATTTTTTGAGCTTTGGGAACTGCATAAACAGAATCATTGGCAGATCGACTAAGGAAAAGAAAGTTTTCCGTTCCAAGACACTCTTCAGGCCATGTAGAGCTTTTTATAGAACGTAAATTAATTGGTATATTAGCCTTGTCACTTGGGGTAAGCTTATTAAATCGATGTAGGCTTAGTAGCCTTTCATAGCTATTAAGTTGGTGAGTGATTAAAAAAGCAATCGGATAAAACTTAATCATATTGAAAAAGCCGCTTGTTTGGAGATGTCCTCTCATGGCTGGCATTACAAAATCTCTCAATATAATAGTTTTTTCATAAGGATAAACCCAATATAAAATATGAATATCATCAGGAATAGGCAATGAAGGCTCTAGAATACAAGGTCTTATGAGATTGTCTATAACTACTTCATCTGTCTCTGTTTTGGCTGCCAGAAGATGACCTAAGACAGAACGCATGATTGCATTTGGGTGACATTCAATTTCAAAGGAGTCTGGTAGAATCAATTTGCTATTAATGAAATTTTCGATTTTCTGACTAAATTCACCCAAAGCCCAATCATATCTTGTACCCAATCCATTATTACAATCGCTGCATATTGTTCTATAAGTTATTCCATTTTGAGAAATTCTTGGACGAAATGAGCGCTCTCCTGTCATCTCATACAAAAGCCTAGAGATGACTATATTTTTAGCTGGAGGACATATTTTAGGGGGCACATGATCATCTGATAATTCTTTCTCTTGCTGGCAAATATTACAAATATTATCCTTTTTCTTAAACTTTTCAATGATTGATTGTTTGCTATTTTTCATAACACCAACTAAATCGTGGGAAAATATAGTTCTGCGAGAACTAACTTGTTAACAGTTTTTAGTTCTGCAATAAATTGGGCGATTGCATTTTGCTTGGTCAATGCCTGCGGTAATGATATCAGTGTGACAGCTAAGATAAGTAGTAATGGTTTAGTAATGTGCTTTGTTTCAATACACTTGTATATAAGGATAAGAGTCTTTAATGTTAGCGTGAAAATATTTCCCGTGCGATGAGGCACTTATTAGTCCCCTATAAGTGGACTCTGGAACTCCCGAATATTGGTATACACTTCCGTTATTAAACTCAACTTCAAGTGTGCGAGTCGTAGCATCGTAACCAACACTGTGCAAATTGCGTGAGTTAACTGGCGTTCGTAGCATTATTTTTTCTTATAGTAAAGTAAACGTCAGGTGGGCTGTCCTCACCTGAACGTATGGTTTGATTTAACTCACCAGTTTTTACCCCTTGGGTGGGTGTGGATCATTGCCATAGCTGTTCCGCTCTCGAATTTGTCCTTCTCGATTATGGATCAACAGTTCTGACTGCTGATTAATAGCAATCTCGCGTCCACGCGCAATCGCTTCTTGCTGAGTAGTGAATACCTGAGTTACTTTAGTAGCACCTTCAGACTGGACTGCCCATCCTTCAGCATGGGGGACAATGTGCTGATTTTTGCTTTTTGTCATAAGAAGTATCACTTATGTAGTATGACATATACACGCTAGCACAAGGTTTACTAATTGACTTCACTAGACCTTTCGTTCATAAATTGAGTTATATAATTTACACCTACTTAAATCTAAAGCTCTAACCTGACGATTACAAGTCAAATGCACAATATGCAATTGTGCGATCGCCTTTCAGCTATGGGAGAAGCTGAGGCAATCGCTAGTCTATTGCCACTCTTTATAGTACATTTGTATTTAAAAAATTCCTTAGAGAAAGCCACAGTCCCCGCCTCAAGTGCGGGTATTTTATTTTGTTGGTACAGGGTGCGATCACTCCTCGTTCTGGGCGAAATACAATTGCACTCCATGCCTTTTCATTGTTTTTACGGAGAGCGCACAAGCCTAGATGTAGTTAAGATGTGTCAAATGATATATCAACTTATCAAGTTTGTTATTTGGAGTAAAAATCATGGGTCAATGGATTGATTTTCAACAAACTGTTAATCAAAGACTGGTGAGAGAAGACCTAGATAAAGAACAAACCAAAGTCAAAAACATGAATATCAAGGGACACTCTCTTGTCCGGGGTATTGCTGGCTCTGGGAAATCCTTAGTATTAAGAAATAGAGTAGAGACAATAATTGAGGAATTTGATAATATTTTGATTTTGAGCTATAACCGTTTTATGAGTGGATGGCTCAACTCAAAATTACAAGAGAATAGTATTAACAGAAAAATTACCTGTAATACATTCCACAGTTGGGCTTATAATAAGTTAGGCTATGATTATAAATTTGATAACAATGACGAATCCAGAAAGCAAATTATAAGCTTTGCTAAAAATTCAAAATTTAAATATCAAGCAATATTAGTAGATGAAGCACAAGATTTTTATGATGAGTGGTTTTTAGCTCTTTTAGAAATTTTAGATGAGACTAATTCCCTATTTTTTGTGTATGATAACACTCAATCAGTATATGGCCAGCCGCATAGAAGAAAGCCAGAATGGACATGGAAAAGTTTAGGAATTGATATTGTAGGACGTTCTCAAATATTTGATGTTAATTATAGAAACTCTCCTGAAATACTAGAGTTGGCTTGGGAATTTATACTCTGTTCTTTATCTGAAGCCAATATGAAAGTTTCCAAAAAAGGACAAGCTGGAAACAGAATTGGTGATATTATTCAGCCTAAAAAGAAAACATCTAGAAGTTCAAATATTCAACCACTTTTATTGCAAATTTCAGATCAGGCAATGCCCGCTAAGATTGCACAGCAAGTTAAATATGCGTTAGAAAGCTATAAAGAATCTTCAATCGGCGTTTTGGTACATCCACAAAACTGGCGATTAAAAGAAGCTATTGGCAGAGAGTTATCAAGCTTAGGTATTCAGCATCATGCCCCAAAAAAATCCACAGACAGAAATATGAATGTAGTGGATAGACCTTTTGTAATTGTTGACTCTTGGAATGCCTTAAAAGGTGTTGAATTTGATGCGGTTATCATTGCTGGACTGGATAAAGCGGATGAAGACCCAGATGATCTAGATAAGGATTTTCAAGAAAAAGCTGGCATTTACACTGCCATGACTAGGGCAAGAGATCATTTAGTTGTACTGTATAACACAAAAAACTCCATTGTTGACCTGATGGAAAGTGCTTTAAACTCCCCTGATCAATTAGAGAGTGAAGACTAAAACAGTCATTTCGTTGATTGCGATCGCCCCCGCCAAATTCTTAGAGGAAACCCCAGGCATACATCGTCCCCCTTAAAAACCCATATAAACATCTACCATTTATGGCTACTCTAATTCCCTCATTTAATAGTTGCTCAATGCGGATGACCCCTGGCGAGAGGAGATTAGCGCAGCGCTTGGAGGACAAATTAGAGGATGACTATTTACTTTGGTATGACGTGCCAGTAGGTAAAAAGCAGCTGCACCCAGATTTTATAGTACTGCACCCCAGCCGGGGCTTATTTATTCTGGAGGTGAAAGACTGGAAACTCGACACTATTCAAAGTATTAACCCCTCCACAGTCACCATCATTACAGAGAATGGGATAAAAGAAGTCAAACACCCACTACAACAGGCCAGAGATTATGCCCTAGCAGTCAACAAAATGCTAGAAAAAGACCCCGCCCTGGTGCAGCAAGAAGGTAAATATCAGGGTAAGCTGGTCATTCCCTATGGTTACGGCGTGGTATTTACCAACATCACCCGCAAAGGGTTCAATGAAAGTGAACTACCAGCAGTGTTTGAGGAACACTTGGTTATCTGCAAAGATGAGATGTATGAAAACATCGATGCAGGCGAATTTCAGCAACGACTTTGGGATTTATCGGCATATCAATTTGGCAAGACCCTCACCAGTAGCCAAATAGATAGAATCCGTTGGCATATCTTCCCAGAATTACGCATTAGTGCCAAGCAGTTATCTTTATTTGATGTAAATACCACCGAAGAATCACCACAGTTGCAAATCCCCGACATTCTCAAAATTATGGATTTGCAACAGGAACAGTTAGCCAGGAGTCTAGGTGATGGGCATCGGGTAATTCATGGTGTAGCGGGTTCAGGAAAAACCATGATTTTAGCCTACCGTTGCCAGCACCTTGCACAAGTCAGTAATAAACCAATTTTGGTACTGTGTTTCAACGTCTCTCTTGCTGCCAAACTCCGGCAAACTATCCAAGACCAAAACAAAGTTAGTCGCATCAAAGTACGACATTTTCATGGGTGGTGCATGGATTTACTCAAAAAGTATGACATCCCCAGACCCGACTCTAGAGAGTATCAAGGTGAAGCTTATATAGAAGAACTGGTTCAAAGAGTAATTACAGCCGTTGATGCCAAGTTAATACCGGCTGGCACTTATGGCGCTGTCATGCTAGACGAGGGTCACGACTTTAAACCAGAGTGGTTAAAGTTGATTGCTCAAATGGTCAACCCCGAAACCAATTCTTTGCTTATCCTCTACGACGATGCCCAAAACCTCTACGGAGAAAAACGCACTAAGAAATTTAGCTTTAAGAGTGTAGGCATCCAGGCACAGGGACGCACGACCATTTTTAAACTCAACTACCGCAACACAGAGCAGGTGTTAGGGGTAGCCTATGAATTTGCTAAAGAAGTGATGACTCCTACCACCGGGGATGATGACCAAGTAGTATTGGTAGAACCGACTAGTGCAGGACGGCAAGGGCCCAAACCAGACCTCATCCGTTTACCCAGTTTTAAACACGAGGTAGATTACCTTGCAGAGCGAGTGCAACAATTACACGAGCGAGATATCCCTTGGAACGAAATAGCAATTATCTATCGCTCCAACTTTATGGGCGAAAACATTTACAACAGTTTCCAACAAGCCCAAATACCAATAGAGTGGGTAAATGCCAACAGTGACAGCCGCAACTATCACCCGGACGAGTTAAGTATCAAACTCATAACCATGTACTCCAGCAAAGGGCTAGAGTTCCCAGTGGTGCTTATTCCTGGTATTGGTTTTATGCCTGACCAGTACGGACACGGTACACCAGAAGAAGAGGCGCGGTTACTTTACGTGGCGATGACACGAGCAATGGAGCAGTTGATTATGAGTTGCGATCGCCCTTCAGAATTTACCAGCCGTTTGGAGACAGTATTAGGTAAAGTAGCAACAAAAATAATTTAATCGTAAAGCTTGCCCACAGACAAAAGAACTTGTTAACAAGTTTAGTTGTAGGACAATAGGAGCAATCGCACTTTATTAATTTCTTGCAATTTATTTTTTATTTTCAATATTGAGGTGAACATTAAGGTAATGTTTACTAATAGTTTTATTACATTCTATAAATTAAAAAAATTTTAATTTTCTGGAATAACACGTTGAGGAGCTTGCACAGCACTATTGCTATGGATATGACTAATTACTTCGCTTGCACTTGTAACATCTGCATTAAGCTTTATCTTTTCTAATTCGAGCTTATCATTCAAAAACTTGTGTTTTAAATCGAACTCAGTAAATAATTCACTCCATTTTTTTACGTATATTTTATAATTATCAACAAAGTAAACTAGTGATTTTTCACCATGAGACTTAGCATTTTGTATTTCTCTTTCAATATATTTAGATTGATCAAAATCATTACCAATTAAATAGAATTCCCAAGACATATTAGAGGCATTGAATTCATCTTGTTGTAAAATTACTCCCATATATCTTTTTACCTGTTCAAGTTCTTTTGAGCCAAGCTTAATTTTAGGATGTTTTAACTCTACAACTACATTATTAATAGAAGAATTATTTAGAAGCTGCCGTACCATAAATATATCCATCTCTCTATTCTTATCAGAATGATCGATAGAAACTACGGGCTTTTCGCCCCTTAATAGATAAATATATCTACGTAATGCTTCTTCAAATTTTGGTTCAGCAGCAGTTACAAGATGATATTCCTCACCAAAAATCCAGTAGTGATTTTCAACAAATTTTTGAATATGATCTCGCTCATTAGCTTCCAAATCCGGTTTGAAAACTAAATTATTTAATTGATTAATAGCTCTGTACCTATCTTCTATCAATCTTACAGTTTTAATAATATTTGCAAGTTTTGTAATTTTTAAAGATTCGGATAAGTGTTCTAATTCAGAGGAGTCTAATTTTATAATTTCTCCCAGTACATCAATTAACTTATTTCTCTCATCTGAATCAAGTATTAAATTTAAAAAATGAACAAATACTTTTTTTTGTTCAATGTTTAGAGAACTGAAAATTTTTGGCTCTACCTGATATAATTCTTTGAGAAAATCTTCTAGCTCATTTTTTCTGTGTTGATCCCAAGTATTATTGCCAAATTTTGGAAAAGCATTATTTCTTTTAAATTCTTCTATAATCTGGTCTGATTTAGTCTTAAGAAAAAGTTTTCTGCGATTTTGAAGCTGCTGATTAATAAAATGAATTAGAGAATGATAAATCTGTCCATCTGGCGTATTTCTTAATACAGAAATTTCATAAGGGAAAAAATGTTCTTGATTAAAAAAAGAACTTTTAACAAAAATACTATGAGAAAAATTATCACCTTTATTATTGAGAGTAGTCGTATTGCTATATATTCCTTCGCCTTTTGAGTTGATAAAGTAGTATCTTGAATATTCTTTATTTAGGCTTTGAAGCCAGCGAATAAATTTTACTTTAAATAAATATTCACCAATTTTATGTTCTAATTCAATAGAATCACTAATAAAATTTTCTTGATAATTTAAATCTGAGTCATTTATTTTAATTGAAAAATTTCTCATTGAATTTAGTTCAATAAACCAACTAAACTCTCTATATAAATAACTCTTAATTTCATTATCAAAATCATCAGGGCTAATTGTATGAATATCATAGAAAGAAACTATTGTTCCTGTTTTTTCATCAGTTTCTCTTTCTTCTGATATATCATAGTTGTCTAATTGATTTGCATTTATAGTTATGCTGTACTTGTACTTTTTACCTTCTTTTTCATAAACAGTGTTCCATTTTGCTGAAGAACAAAAAGTAAAAAAAGTTAACCTACCTATACCATTAGTACCGTGAATAGATGATAAGTTTTTTGAAGTACCAAGAGTAAGTTGTTTATTAGATTCATAAAAAAGCGTAAATCTACTTGAATCAGCAATACCACATCCGTTATCTATAATTTTGAATTCCGATATCCTTCCATAATCATCAGATTTAATCAATATCTTAACTTCAGTAGCTTTTGCATCAAAGCCGTTCCATATATATTCTGCAATAGATGACAAATAACTATGATGTTTAAGTGCTTTTAGAATGCCTAATGAAGTAATTTGAATATTTTTCATATATTTCTACTTTAGAATTGATACTGCTATATGTTGGAACAATTTTGAAAACAAGTAAAATGAAAAAAATATTTTACTTAATACTTAATTAAGTCGACAAAAAGCGACAACATTACTAATAAAACAGAAAAGTACATAATCAACAATGTATCATAACGTAAGTGACATTAAACGTCTACAAAACATCGCCTCTCGTTCTTAGACGAAAAATTATGAGCGATCGCTATAAAGTGGCCGGGTACGCCATACTACCTTTACTATGTGTTTTCTAGTACATTACTAGCCAGTTGTGGCGAAGCGATGACCGAGTGCTGTGAGTTGGCTGCTGAGTTTTTCTACAGCGTTGGGTCAACAACTGGCGATTTGTGGCTGTTCTGTTGTGTTGATATCTCATTTAAACCGCAATTCAGAGATAAGTTATGCCAAATTGCCAGAACCTTGAAACATGGCGGTGTAACTTCAATTTTTTTTAAGAGGAAAGCGTAGGCGCAGCCCCTTAAAGTAGACATCGCCACCTCACAACCGCAAACCCTGCTAAAATCCCTGTATTCAGTACACTAACTACCATGTCTGGCAAAGGATTTGGACAACGCCAACCTACAAAAATCGATAAACTTGTTGAATCTGCGGTGCGTTATTGCCAACAGCGACAGCCAGAAGCATTAGACCAAATTTTTGACAATCTGCCTGTTAAGCTTAACCAGCAAGTGTTAGATGGTACAGTAGCAGCTTTAAAAAAAGACATTGATTGTCTCAGTTGGCTGTGTGGTTACTTTGCATCGGAAATTAACAGCACTTCAGACAACGATAAACCCTACCATCCCATTACCTTGTTATCAAAACTTTTGATTAAATCTGGAATGCAGCCATTCGTTGATTTTATGCCCTACATTGGTTGCCGCATTTCCATACTCAATAACGATAAATTTGAAGCGCTGCCGCCTAGAGTGCAAGCAGCAGTTAGAGAAGCTTTTGATGTGGTAGAAACTAGTGGGGAAGAGGCACAAAGAATAAATGAGGCATTGCTACGTGAGTTGGAAGTGTAATAGAACTGCCGGATGAGCGATCGCGCAAAGCGCCCGCAAAGCGCGATCGCACCCAAAACTTGTTAACCAGTTTATTGCTTCTGAGGGTAACTGAAGGCGATCGCTACTATTTAATAAACGCCTTGTAATCTTCAATTTTAGTAGCCAAGCGAGATGCTAGAAACGGGCTGGCATCGTGCAAAGCTTCATAAATCTGAATACCTTCTTCTCGATATCGAATAATTTTGTCTTGATTCCAATAATGTGGAGGTGCTTGGAGGTTGCTGATTCTATCTGCTAATTTTACCATCCATATTTCTGGCGGTTGCTCTTTTATCCTTCGTAAACTATCTGACATTTGGAGATGTTTTGCTAAACTTTCATCTTTAGTCAATGCAAGTACACCATTAGCTACTGATTCACCAAATTCAGTTTTTATTTCCTCAAAAGTGGTATCAGTATCTTCGATTGTGTCATGTAAGATAGCACATTGAATAGCAAGGTCGCCATCATGTTCTTTTTCTACACTTAAGGCTGCAATGACTTCCATACTTACAAAACTCAAGTGCATGATGTAAGGTATATTTGACCCTGGCACTTTTTGACCTTGATGTGCGTGTGCAGCAAACTTATAGGCTTTGATGTAACTTTCTTGTGACCAGTTTTGTAAGCTGAGTTGATATGTTTCCATTTGTCAATTTTGGTCATAGGATGTAGCGACGAGCGTAACGCTTGCAATAGAAGCGAGTTATAATTTCGCAGGCTCTAACAAAACCTCCAAACTGTTTTCCCACTCATCGAAGAACCCATCAGGCCATCGGTCAATTCTGCCGTCTTTATTAATGCGGGGTGACACAACTTTAATAAAAGCTTGATCTTGGTTGTGGTGACGTTGAAAGTAATGTAATTGCACATCTTCCGGCTCAATTTTACCACTATGTACCGCAAGACGAATACCGTTTAAAATCTGCTCACTATGAGTTTCTACCACAACTTGAACGCCACAGTTAGCAGCCAGTGCTAACAGCTTACCCAACATTGTTTGTGCTTGGTTGTGAAGTCCGGTTTCTGGGTGTTCAATAAGAATTAACACACCTGGACTGGAAGCGAGGATTGCAACGATAATTGGTAAAACGTAAGCAATGCCGTATCCAATAGGGTCACTAAATTTTAAGTTAACCAAATCCATATCTAGATGTGCATTAACTTGGATGCGTAGACCAGAACTTATTTCTCCCATCCATGCCTCAACTTGGTCTAGCAAATTTATTGATTTTCCTTGCGGGTGAGCGAGTTCGGCGATAGGGATTGGTTGACTACCGTAGGTATAAAGAAAATGTGCTGTATATTCGCCAAGCGCACCAATTTGTTTAAGTTCTTGCACTTGGTAATTTAAGATTCCTGATACAACTTTTGCACGTTCTGATTGAAGGTGATAAAGTTGCCCGTTGAAAATGCTTGACTGATAAACATCGGCATCAACAGAGTTGAATCCACTCTCTAAAAAATTTGCTTCTCTCTCTAATGAGTTGTATTTAAAGTGCCATGTTCCTTTAGTTCCGTTTTTTAAACTAAGCTCAAATCCTACGTAGTCTTGTTTGGCATTTTCATACAAAGCATCATTAGCTGTGCCAATATTTACCAAGTTTCCATTGAGCAATAAACCAGTGCTTTGTAGTAAATTTTGCTGGTAAGATTGATGCAGCAGTGATAGTGCTTGCAACACAGAGGATTTAGCAGTGCTATTATAACCAGAGAGCAGGGTAAGTGATTTGAATTCAACCAATTGATTCTCAAATGCTTTAAAATTTAGCAGCCGTAATGAGCTAATCATTAAATTTAAAATATATATTATTGTTAATTCAATTTTATTCTAATTTTGTTATGTAGTTAAAGCTATTTTAGGAAATTTATCTTTTTAATAAATAACTGATATTTTAGTAGTATTGGCGGTTGATGATGGAATCTCAAAATCTTTTGTTGGGACAGTATTTAAGCCTTATCGATTTTTGCACTTGCACTAACACTTATCAAAAGTACACCAAGCAGATTAATCCGTTTCCTACAAACTCCGATAGTATAGATGCTTTGCAAAATCTCTGCAATCATATTGTTGATCCTATTATTCACCATTTTGGTCAAGAGCAATTTCAACTTACTTATGGTTTCTGCTCCAAAGACTTGAAACGTTTTTTGGAGCAGAAAGATCCTGTAACAGGCTTAAAAAATGGACGGGTTGCCCCAAATCTTGACCAACACATGGCACATGAAGTCAACCGCAATGGAAAATACTACTGCGATCGCTTGGGAGCCGCCTGCGATTTTCGGATTGCGAATATATCGAGCAATAAGGTTGTTGACTGGATTTTAGATACACGCTTGCCATTTGATAGGCTGTACTACTATGGCATCGAGCGACCGATTCACATTAGCTATGGTGACGAGCATAGCCGTAGTATCTGCACGTTTACTACAAGCGGGACACCTACTACAAAAGGTATTGAGGCTTGGATAGATTTAGCTAAGAAAATTAAATAGCGATCGCCGCCGTCAAAACCGAGCTAGATTGCGAGACTCAGCAAAGATATTAATGAGGTCAACAACAGCAGTTGATAGTACACCAGGGAAAGAAGCGGTATCATCAAAAACAGTATAAAATCTGACAGCCACATCCTCTTTAAGTGCTAGCGAGAGCGAACCAGATTTACTGTAGTTTCTGTAAGCTAACTCTAAATAAGGTTGAGCCATCTGTAATTTTTCCTGGGAAGGAAGGCGATCGCGCTTGGTGTGTGAATTGAAATTAGGATCAGCAGGTACTAAGTTCCAAAGTTCGTTGATCGGATAGAGAGATACAGGTAAAAGGTGGTCTAAATCGTATCTGATACCATAAGAAATGTGCTTTTGTGTCCAGGGGCAAACAAACTCTGTTCCTTCCATCAAGAGTACATCAACATGGTTGCGCTCCCAACTCAAAGGTCTGCGGTTGTCTGGTCTATCTGTTAGCAGCTGATAAATAAAACCTCGATGCGCTTTTTGCTGATTTTCCTGTTGAACTTTCTCTGTAAACAAGCACCATTCATGAATACAAAGCGCTTCAATCCACAATGACATCTCTCCAAAAGTTTGCCAGAGTTCGGCTTGAATTACTAAGCATTTGTCTTCTGGTTTAGTACCTGGAATTGCTATAACTGGAGTGCTAAGTTCTGTATACTTTAAGGGTTTATCAAACACACTCCAGTGACCAAACCCTGCATATTTAACTGGCATTTCAATTGCCTTGCTAATGGCAGTGAGGGCAGTTTGGTAGACTTGAAGTAACGGTTTGGAGTATGCAAGATATTTTCGCGGGACTCTCAGCTCGTTTATGAGGAAAAAGCCATCGCTAGGGCTTGAGGTTCCACCAACAATTGATTCCCATTCACACCGTAGTCTCTCTAACTCAGGGCGAAACGACATATCATTTCGCAATTGAGCGTTCAGTGTTGTTCGTTGCCCTTGCAAAATGGGTTCGCTGGGTTTGACAAATGGCCAATAGTAAGCCACCCAAAACTGTGCTAGTAAACGCAAAGGAACTGCTACGTCTGCTCTTGGGTTCCGCAAATCGGGGAAGCTGAGGACGACATCATTAATCGCACGCAGCAAGGCTATTTTGTAACTTGTGACTTTCGTATCGTGCTTGAGAATTGTGCTGATAATTTTGCTTCCCGATGACATAACAGGAGTTAAAAACATTACTCTATAGTGTTCCCGTTTTCATCCCGTTTTATTTCTACAACTGTGACATTAAACCCTTCCCATTCCTGGATAGTAAACCCAGCTTCGGTTTCTTCTGGAAACTTGGTTGCCATTTTTTGCCAAGCTTCTTCTTCGCTTTCAGCCCAGATGTAACGACCTTGGCGTGCGGTGATATCATCACGACCTATGCAGTCGTGTGAGTATAATGCGTTACGTGTACATCGATATTCGCGCATAGCTGCAAATGAATAAAGATTTAGCTTACTACGTTAAGAAGTTTTCTCCCAAATCTGCATCCAACAAAATTGGTTTAAACGTTAGCCCCGGCGCACCAAATAAGCCCATACTGCTGCTGTCGGTAATTGAAATGATAGCAACCGGACAGATAGCCAAAAACCAACTCCCCTTCAATGCCGAACTTATCGTCACGTTTCTTAAACTTTGGAGCCACCTAGAACCAGTACGCAAGCCGGATATAGGTTTACCTTTCTATCACCTCACTAGCGATCGCTTTTGGCATTACCAAATGAAACTGGGTTTTGAATCACTGATTGCTGCCAAAATAAAAATCAGGACTCCTAGCACCATTAGGGAAACTGTAGAGTATGCCTACCTTGATGTTGAACTGTGGACACTTCTGCAAAATTCTGAATCTAGAAGTTTTTTAACCCATGTGCTAATTGATTCCTGGTTTAGTGATAAAACACAGGATATTGAACAGTTACTTCAGGTCAACGCCTTTGCTGAACTACAAGACCAGTTGCAACGCTCCGGCGGCAAGGTCTACAAACCAGAGGAATTAGAAGATGAGCAAGCTGTAATTGTGCGAGATGGTGCTTTTCGCAAAATTGTAGTTTCAACTTACAACCAACGCTGCGCGTTTTGCGGGTTACAGATACTCGATTCACTTGGTCAAAACATTGTGGACGGGTCACACATCAAACCATTCTCCCAGTTCTACGACGACCGTATCAATAACGGGCTTTCACTATGCAAAAATCATCACTGGGCATTTGACCGCTTTTGGTTTACTATCAACGACGATTACACCATCATCGTTGCTGAGAACCTGCGAGAAGATTCACCCAACGCTAGACCAATGCGAGAATTTAGGGGCGATCGCATTATCTTACCAAGTCAACAACAGTATTATCCTAGAGTTGATGCAATGAGATGGCATCGCCAGGAGTTCTTAAAGCGCAGCGCATGAGCAAAAAACCTAAAGGTTGGTTTAATGAAATTGTTATTCGTCCTACCTTACCTGTAGACGGTTACGAAAGCTATGAAAAGATGTGCGGTATTGTTGCAGACATTTACTACTCTGCGGAGGAACAAAAGCTACTGCGTCAATTAAGGACTAATCCCGCAGAATCGATGTACATCACCCTATACACCTTGTTTAAAGTAGGTCTTGCTAAATGTCCTGCTTATTGGGTGAACAAAGATTTAGTTGAAGCATTGCTGCAATCGGTTTTAACCGTTGACGTAGACAGTTTAAATTGGGCAATGAAAACGGGAATGTTTATGCTGCCCAAAGGAGTAATTCTTTCTCCTGAAAATAAGAGCGTTGATGCTATTTTTTGGCATTATGATAGTGAAGCTGGTATCCTTTATTGGACAGCAACCGATGGATCTAGTTTCTTTTGCCGCAGATTTAAACTTGATGCACAAAAACTTACTTATACTGATTCACAAGATATTGATCCTAAGGTAGTCAAAGGATTTAATGAATATTTGCACTCAATTTTACTGCGATTAATTTTGATAATGGAATGCCGCCCTGAACTTGTAGATACAACAAGCGAACTAGTCAGGGTGAATAGAGGTTTTGGCAAAGCGCAAGCGCAAGATTTTTATCAACCACTTTGGCTAGGACTTGGATATCGACTCAAACGTGAAGGGACGCAAAGTAGTGAAGGCAGTAGCGGTACACATGGTACTAAGAGCGTCCATTGGCGCAGAGGCTTCTTACGCAATCAGCCTTACGGTGAAGGCAGACAGCAAAGAAAACTAGTTTGGATTGAGCCAGTTTTAGTAATGGGTGGGAAAGAATCATAATGATATCTGACGATAAAATCAATGCCAAATATAAATCTGGTCAATACATCGCACCATCTTGCCTAGCAAACAAGAAATAAAAAGTTAATAAAAAAGTTATGTACACGGCTTATCCCTATGTAATCAAAAATGATAGCGGTGCATACCTGCAAACCGATGCAACGATGCTAAACCCCATCTGGGGCAATATCGACACTGCAATGCACATTCGCCACTACATTGGTGCAGTAACAATTCAAGAAGTAACAGGCAGTTGGGTCTACCAACTCAACCGCGATTGCTATGAATACAATTTTGTCAGCTTGTAAATACATAGTAAACTATGTAGAATATTAAGAGTAAACGATAAGCTATACCGTAGGCGATCGCACATTCTGACTATCCCCAAAACCATCATGAATTTCAATGACTAATGCACAATCCCAAATTGATGAGCTTTTTAAGCTTCTTGAACCGCTAAACAAAACTCAAGGAGAGCATTCGGTCAGTGTAACTTTCAATCCCGGCATGAAAGGTGGAGTTATTAACTTTATGCTGGACTGGAAAACTTTCATCGGTGAGCAAGAATTTGACAATATTGATGAAGCAATAAAATTTGCATACTCTCTTCAAAAGAAAGCAGGTATCGATTCTATTAGTTAATAAAATTAATTAGTTTTGTTTTTATAAAATGTACTACGGTTATCGTTGTTATACCAAAGAAAATAAGCCTTTGGGTTGGCTCTACACATTTGATAGTAATACTGAATATGCTTGGACTAATAAAGATTTACGTTTGTGCAAGCGTTGGAAAACTGAACGGGGTGCAAAGAAACATTTTGATCATTGCAACACACGTTGGCAGTTCAAAAGTCAAGGAGGTTATCTCAAAATTGAAGTTATGCCAGAGTTTTCTGAACATAAGTCTTCTGCTAAGTCTAATCAGCAGCGATGGAATGAAGCCAATCGTGATGCACTTTACCAAGCCCAAGAAAATTACAACCAAAAGCGTCCTGTAATGTCATTTCGTCCAAAAGCCGAACTGTTGGAATGGCTGGAAGAGGAACGCACAGTGGATGATAATGCTGAACCAGAAACTGATGCTTCACTTCTAAATCGTAAATTAGAAAAACTTAAGAAATTAGAACAAAAAGGATTTTAGCGATTTATTTAAGGATAATTAAAATGTCAAATAAAATATTAAATTTTGAATTAATTGAAGGACTACCAGAAGAATATGGAACTTATTTCTTATTATTAGAGGATGGTTCTATAAAACAAGGATATTTCGGATCTTTTCCTTATCCTCATCATCAAGAAGAGATTGCTAGAGTTGCTAACTGTGAAGATGAAGAATTTCATTATGAAAAATGTGTTGGTTGGCTAAAACCTATAGAATGATTTGTTTTAATACAACGATTTATATATAAAATAAAAATATGAAAATATCTATGTAAAACAATGAAAGCAGAAGAATTAAAAACTATAATTATTAATATTCTTGACGAAAAGCCAAGATTTTTTGATGGTGTTTGCGCTAAGGATATTAAAAACTTGCTTTTAGAGCATTACGAAATTTCTGTAAGTGAAAGAACAATTATTAAAGTAATGATGGAAATAATAGATGAGGGTCAGAGTAAATTTGGTGGCTCTGGTTATGTTTGTGGTGATGATAGTACACTAACATGGGCGGATGAACATAGTAATGCAAATTCAAAACTGAGAGGATTACATAAGTATTGGTGGTTTAATATTTAGATAATAAAAATATAAAATCTTGGACATTAGTTATGATGTATTATTTAATCTATACTTTATAAGTTTCATAGTTTTGTAGATACAAAAAAATTAATTTTATGAGTAATAAAGAAGCGATAAATGAAGTATTTAAAAATCAGAGATACATGACCCCAGAACAGCTAAATATTGCTCAGGAATTTCAGAAGACGATAGAGGCTGAGTATGCGCTTTGTGCTGGGGAAATGAAAAAAGCTAAAAAAGCAGCAGCATCTGGAGCTACATCAACTAACTCAGATGAAAAATTGTCAATAAACTATGCCTGTTTAGAAATTGATGCGATTCGTGAATACTGGTTCAATCGGCTAGTCAGCCTCATACAAATCATCGAACACCGAAATCCACAACTTGAAAAAGAACTAGCAAATAAGTATTTAAATAATGAGCAGTAACTTAGACCGTCTGTTGGCAATATTAAAAGAACAAGCAGACTTGATTGATAAACTTAACACACGTTCTGACTTTCAATACAAAAGTACACAAAGGCTAGTTTTGGATTATGGTAAACCTTTTGTAACTCAGGTTAAATCACCATTTAAAGGTGAACGTAAAGCTTGTTTTGAAAACTGCTACAAGGCATTATGGGACTATTCGCAACTAAGTTACTGTGAAGGGTTTGCTATTGATGATGAGTTAGATTTTGCAGTATCTCATGCTTGGTTAGTTAATAACGCAATGGAAGTAATTGACCCTACATGGATTGGAAATAAGTTTAAAGGCAGTACTTATTTTGGAGTAGTTTTTAATAGAGAATTTGTGATGGAGATGGTAGAAATTACTAAAAGTTATGGAATCCTTGATAGTGACTATATGAATGAACACCAACTTAAACAAGAAGGTTTTCCACCTCACGCCCTTCATCCCGTATTTCATTCTTCTGTAAGTGTGCCTGAATAAAACAGTTCTGGGTGCGATCGTATTATGCAAAATTATTCTGATTTAGTCATCTGGAAATTGCCAAGATGAAATACTTTCTACATCTTTGCTACTGCATTGAATACAAGTAACATCAAATGCTGAATCCATCCACTCATAACCGCAAGCACGACAATGACAAAAAATATTATTACGGTTTGCATCTTTTATACCCTGATGCCATTGTTGTAGTTGGTCTGGATTTTGAAAAGGAAAATTATCAGACATTCTCGTAAGCCTCTTATTGTTACAAAAAAATTTTACCCAAACGGTTGCCCCCACTGCTCCCACATTTCCTTGTTAAATGGCGATCGCCACTTCAAAATTAAACTCAATTCCAACTCCTGCCGTGCGCGTCGGTCAACCGGAGTGTCCCACCAAAACGCGATGTTAACTGCTGTCTTTATTCCATAGCGATAATGCAAATCCTGGTAGCTGGCTATGTAATCCTTGCAGGCGTGAATCCCTTTCCAGCGCTTGTTACTTCTGCAAGTTTCCCCTACATATAAAATCAGGCCAGCCGCAGAGTCAACGATGAAGTAGAGACACACATCGCCGGGGCTATCTGCTGGCATTCTCCAAAAAGAGAGCGATCGCACTGACAACTGCAACGGATCAATCCTGTCTGGGCCGCAGTGCGCCGGGGCTAGATCAAATAATGCCGTCTGTTGTGGTGGCTGAATTTCCCTTACTACCTGCTGATAGTCAAAGATTTGCGCTTTCCACTTCAGCAGTACTGCCTCGCTCATCACCAGCGCCTCTGTTCTAGGTGCTGGTGTGGGTTTCACTTCTGGAAATAGGTTTAGCTGGTTGGGTTCCAAAGTCATCACTGGGAGTTACAAAGCAGATTATCTCTCAGAACTGAATCGAGTAAACCTGTTAACAGCTGTAGTTCTCTTGGAAAGTGAGCGATCGGTTATTCTTCGGACTTCAAATTGTGCTTTTTGATTATTTCCTGGTTCTCAGGTTTATTGAGCCAATCTTCTAGAGCCTCAGCGATCGTATCGCTTAGGTTTTTATCTTTGAGGGCTACTACTGCCCGAAACAATCGGTTTAACTCTGGAGAAACATAGCCCCGTAATTCCTTCTTCTCGCTCATCAACCTTGCACAGCGTACAACGGCTTAATTTTTGCACAGCTTTTTAGGATATTTTGATTTAGCGGTTTATCCTATTATCCGATTGTCCTATTTCGGCGATATGATTGTGAGTGTTGCAACGCGCAACGGCGAAGCGATCGCCCCTCGGCTGGGCACCAAACAGAGCGATCGCGGATGTTTACCCCCATATTGGGAGACTAATAAATGATGACACAAAACTTTTTGTCAGGTGCTAACAACCCCACCACCAATCAAACATCCTCTGAAGCAACCCCTCTTAAAGAACCGCTCAAACATCTGTTGATTGGTTCTTCTAAAGCTGTAACTAGCACAATTCACTACTTGCAGGTGATTGGCTATGCAGATGTTGGAGATTGGAGTCCTTTACTACCCAGTCCTAATCCTGGTGAAGTCATGAGCATTTTGAATAGACCTATTGTGGTGAAATAGTCGTCACGCCAAATCTAAGTAATAGATGCCTCCAAGCGGGAGTTATTTTTTGGCGGTAATTTGAGAAGGTCAAAAGTGCGATCGCTTGACCTCCAGTTCTGTGGAAAGGGAGCGATCGCCCTTTATCCCTTCATTCTTAGAGAAAGCCCCCAAGCCAGATATCGGAATGTACCGCCCTTTTTCAAAGAGGGAAGCGGGGATGCTCTGATGCGAAAGGGAGAATAATAAATGATTGTTCGGACTTGACATTAATCATGAGCTAAAATATTTAGTATTTTTGTACTAAAAGTAGCTATGAGCGATGAGCAAAGAAGACATTTTAGGTCAAATATCTGGCGAAGATTGGATAAAAAAAGGTGGTTTGGATGTTCCCGACGATATTTTTAGCGCCTTAGAGAGTCCGTTTGATTGGTTCGACGAGTTAAAACCTATCAGCTTTTCCAGAGGAAATTTACCCACCATAGAAAATATACTTAGCTACTTTTCTGAGAGCGAGATAAGTAATATCGTAAAAAGTTCGTCCATTGAAATGTTACGAACTTCCTACGGTATCAACAAGTGTTTTAATTCCAAGGTGTACAGTAATTTGGCTGCAAAAGGCGACCAGCTTGCAGCTAGTTTAAAATTAAAAACTCGTGACCTTCAGATTTATCAAGCCGCTATTCAAGCAAACAATTTATTCTTGAATGTGGGTTTGTTGAACAAGCAAGTTAGTTCTAGCAGTTATGACGGACAAATGGGAGAGGTTTCAATTTATCAGAAAGTTAAAGCAGCAGAAATTAACAATAAAGATTGGTTGCACAGTCTAGCAGAGAAAATTCAAGAGAAAGCAGTTCAGATTTTAGAACCTCTGCTTGACCAGTTACAAGAACGGAAAGATTCTATTCCAGAAGAAGTAATTAGAGGTATTCAGATTGTCAGGGAAAAGGTATTAGACGAATTTGCAAAATTCTATATTGATTTAGAGAAAAGTTTATTAAAGATAAAGAATGATTTTGCTGAGGGCATTAGAGCATTGAAGAAAAAAGCTCTAGACCCTTTTCTGGCTGACATGAGAGAGTTAAGGAAAAAAGTACTAAATCCGGCAATTAAAGATTTTCGCAAACTTATAAACAAACTTAACAAATTATTGGCAATAATAAAAGACGAAAAATACAAAAATGATTCGGTTGGCGGCTATACAATTTCTTCAAGTTTCTCACCCAGCGCGATTGTTCCTGTTGCTTCGCCGAGTGTTATTGATGTGATTGGCGTGGTAAATGCGATCGCTTCTGGATTGCTGCAAACATTCATCCTCAAAGGCGTAGCTATCCCCGCACAGTTAGCAGAAGCAGTAACTAAAACAGTGACTAGTCTTGTTCTGAAGGGATTAAACGCATCTGGGGCTGAAGCAGTTCGCTACATCGCCGGAGGAGTACTAAGAGGTGCAAAAGACTTACTTCCCGCAGTATTTAATAATACTGGAATGTTTGCAGGAGCTTGGAGTTTTCTAACTTCATGCGCTCCCTACATAATTGCCGCAGCAGTGATTATTATCATTACGATTAAGTTGAGTCAAAAGGCTGATATCGGTAACTGGATAACAGTATTAGCAGTAGGTAATAACAATCAGGAACCTGATACAGTATTTGCTAGACTCCTTGGTGATGCTCAAGAAAAGCTTAAGGACTTGGGCAAAATTAAAGAAGATTTGATTCAAGAAACAGGGAAACAGTATGCCAATATCTACGCATTTTCATTTGATGGAGATGCGAGGAAACTATGTATTGATATGAGTTTGGCTGTACCAATTCCTATGAAAGATGAAATAGCTAATACATTATGGACTGAGTTTTCTACAAATTTTGATTTTTTGAGTAAAGAGTAAAGAGTATGAGTATTCAATTTAAAAACACGAGATATTTACCAGATGCCTCTCAGGGTAGAATCGAGACTGTTTCTGAGTGGCAGGTGTGGAGTTGCAAGAATAAAAACTGGTCAGAAGCACCTGTTGTTGTTAGCCGCAATATATTACTTGCAGGACTTCACCCTAAATTAGAATTTTGTATTGGGGAAATTGAGAAAACCGAAACTAACCCGCGATCGCTAGACTCATTCAAGCCAAAGGGATATGAGGCTGCTTTCTTTTTGGATATGGCAAGTGGTTCTAGGAATCACGGGAGATTTACGTTTACTAATAAACAGACTGTAGGTAAGAAATATTACGGCGAGGCAGCCAAAGACCAATGGAAACGCATTATCTATGGATCAATTCTGCACACTGGCTGTAAGAAAATGGTCTATCAACAAATGAGATTCATCGTCGTTGATGATGAAGCTAAAGATGATGATGGCAATTTCTTGGATGACCAAGTAAACAATATTCACTGGGAAAGTGGTGATTCTCATGCCAAAGCTAGTAAACGTCTGATGCAACTTTTGGGCTTACCTGCTGACCCAGATGGTGATAACAACTATGTAGATGAAGGTAGACCCCTACAGTTTCGCGCTGCTTTGTGGGGTGAGTGGATTGGCAAGGGTACAGTTGCCTACAACCCCAAGCTTGATAGTTTTGGTGCTGATTTAGTAATTCCACTATCCTCACTCAAGGGCAATAAACCGACACTGGGCAACCATGAAGGCAAGATTCTCATGGGTTTGGTGTTTGAAGCAGAAGAACGCCGCGCAAAACCAGGATGGATGTTGTTTCAGTGGTTTGATTTTGAAACTTTACAAAAAGATAAGATTATCAGTCGGCTAGAAGAAAAGTGCGATCGCCTATCCAAAGCCTACAACAGCATCACTGACCTAGCCGAAATCCTGAGAATCGACCAGTCTGAAGCTGAAGCCGAACTTGAAGAAGGGTCTGACAAGCTTCAATCGGAAGCTGAGTATGAGAACACAATGATCCGCATCATCCAGGCAGACAAACAAGGAATATTGCTGCTGCACCCCTATGTTGTGCGGCGGGTGAAAGAGCGTATGCAAGCTGTCTGGTTGAATTTAGCTAAGGCCGCAGGTGTGCGGTTCTATTCACTTATGGCACAACCTGACGAATTGCTAGCTCACTACCATATTGTTCTACCTGATGGACGAATTAAAGGACGAAAGGTATTTTGCGCTCCTGACTTTGAAGAGGGCGAGTACATAGTTTTCTGTAACCCCATGCGGCACTGGGGCGATTGTCAGCTGTGGGAGAACCTTCATGAAGGAACTTACATCAACAGCACTGGTATTATGGCTGCACCCCGTTTACTTCTTCTAAACCTGGGGCGCGATACCGATGGGGATTTTATTCAACTTATCAAGAGCAGTGCGTACCCAAATATGAGGGAGGCGATCGCTAACTTTGATGAACCTCCAGCAACGAAGAAATTTCCTAAAATGGCACTGACTGGTAACTTACAACAAATTGCCATCAACTCAATGAATGACTTAACGGGGATTGTTGCCTCGCTGTTGGCAAGGGCGCGTTCTGGCGGTTGTGAGCAAATCGTTTTAAACATTCCTGCTGGGGGTGAACAGAAACAAGATGAGGAAATGCGGATTATCGATTTTCTCTCTCAGCAGGTGCAAATCGCGGTTGACTCTCTCAAGAGTGCTTACCCCAATAACATCAATGGCTTAGATGCTGTTAAAGCGTTTCTGAATGAACAAGGCGCTGAGTCTCCTTGGCTCAAAGACTTCAAAGAACCAGCCTGTTACCGTGACCGTCCTTGTGCAGTAAAAGCAGATGCTCTTGATACCGTATCCCGCATAGTTCAAACAGTTAATTCAAAATGGAAAGCACCAGACCTCCGGCTTGATTCCTCACCTAGAACTTACGAAAAGGTTTTGTTCAATGATGTAAGTTATGCACCGGAACAACTAGCGATCGCTATTTCTCACCGGGACACCTACCGAGATGCAATGCGAAAAGCTATTGAATGGAAAGAAGGCAATGATGGGTCTACTAGATTAATTCGGGAAACTGCGGAGGCAACAAAGGCCAGTAAGCAAAACATTCTGGAAACTGCCAAACCTGACGGCACTTTCTACGAAGCGATGTCTTGGGTTAGTGCCTACTGGACAGTGGCACATCAGGCGGAAACTGGCGATGCTGGATTAGTGTTTATGATCTTCGCTGACGAAATTGTGGAAAAGCTCAAGAACTCTAAACCAGAGGAAGCCAAGGTTATTATTTGCTACGCAGTTCAGCACGGTTCTTGGTCAGCACCACAAAAAAACCCTTGGAAAGGGCAAGAGGTAATGGTTCGTGCTTACATTCGTGAAGTTTCTAGCAAGCAATATCTAGCCCTTGAGATGAAATGGGAGGGTGCAAAAACTCAAATCGGCTGGTTTCACTTAGGAAATATTGGTGAAAAATATCGTCCCTATATGCTCCCAGGAATTACTAAAACCATGAAGATTTACTCAACTAGATTCAAGGATTCTAAAACAACTGAAGTTACACTTTTTGATCCAAACATGACCGAAGAAGAAATCAAAGACTATCTTTTCTTCAAATAGCTATAATTAGCTATAATCATGTGAAGGTTTTGCGTTTGTTTTCTAATTATGAACTCCCACTTATCTGAATACATTCAGTCTTCAACTGGTTACAACAAGACAACTGTTGATAGCATTCTTGAGTCTTTCATTAATTTTGTACAAGTTTCACTTCGTAAAGGAGAAAATGTCAAACTAGAAAAATTTGGGGTTTTTTCTCACAAAGATTTACCCGAACGTGACGGCAGAAATCCCAAAACAGGAGAAGCAATTAAAATTTCTGCCAGACGAAAGGCAGTGTTTAAATTTGCTAATACATTTTCGATTGAACCTGACCCTGCTGTTTCACAGTCTGTATTGCCAGTTGAGCAAAATAAAACCGAAGTTTCTAAAGTCCCCCCACCAATTCCACTAGAGCTACTAGCAAGTGGTACTGAAAACTTGTGGCATATACAAATCAATGGTCAACCTGTTGAAGTGCCTGAGTCTCAACTTGTTGCCAAGGGGTTAACCGAAACAACTCCGTTGTGGAGTGAGCGCACTGGTTGGAAACTTGCTCAAGACATCCCTGAACTAGGTTACTTGTTTAAAAAAGCTGCTTAGTTTGATGCAGAAAAAATGAACCCTCCGGTCAAATTAAGGAGGGTTATATTTTGGGCATTAATTTGTAGAAAAAGAATTAAAAAAATACCCTGAACCAAATTAGTCCAGGGCTATAGATGGAAATGGGCTGTCAAACTAGATGCAATTAGGTCTGAATTAACAGAGTCTGTGCGTAAACAGTTTCGCTACCTACTGTTCCGGTGATAAACAAACCAACTTGTGCATCGCTTGGGCTGTCAACGTACCATATCTTTGCATCTGTTAGTTGCTTGAATACTTCATACAATTGCACGTAGTACTCAACTGCTTCAGCTTCGCTAGCTAGGCTTTCTAAAGTTGCAGTTCCAGCATCAACCATATCACTCTGATTTTTGAGTTCTGCGATCGCATTATTGGCAAGTGGCACAAACACTTCGTCCAACGTCTTACTAGTGATAATGCGATCCTTGGGAATGCTATTAGAAGTTGCACCAGCCTTAATGCGTAAACTTCTATCCAAAGACAAGAGTTTGTCACTGTCAATAACTGCTTTTGTTCGTCCAGGCTTTAGCGGTGAGTCACTTTCCGATTGGCCCCAAAAGTTATAATCTTTCAGGACTGCATTTAATGTTTTAACTACCAAACTTGCAGTTTCAAAAGCCATTTTGTCTCCTGATTTTGAGGTAGGCTTTAACTTTTAACACTGCCTAGTTTAGCAAAGGTAGTACAAATTAACTATATTTTAAACATTTCTTTTATCCTGAATTAATCTTGAATGATTCGAGAAAATACCGGATGTCTCAAGCTTTTTATAGAACTACTAGAACTATTAGTGATGCCCATATAAATTACCTCAATCTTAGCTCCAGTATATTTGGATTGATTAGCCCAAATATCTAATCTTTCTGCATCAGTAAATCCAGTGCCAACTTTGGATTTTACCGCAACTTCACCTGCCTTACCTTCAACAGAAAGTTTTCCCAGGCTTTTGGAATATTTGCCAGTACCTTTGTGAAATTCCGTGACAATAAATGTGCCCTTCTCAAAGTTTTTGACTTTCAGTAGGTGTTGCGATCGCCCCTGGTAATAGGCTACGTCTGGATGCCTTAGCATCGTTCCTTCATCGGAAGCACCGGAATCTTTATTAAGTTGGTTTTGAGTTTGCACAATCACCGGATTAGTTTCGATAACTGTATACGGCACTGCTACGACTGCCGATTGACCATCAGGAATTATTTCTTGAATTTTGCTAACCATTGCCTCTGTATTCGCCCAGGTGGTGTTGTCTTTCCACAGACCGAATACATGGAACTGAACACGCTGTTTTTGGGTAATGTCATAGCCTTTGCGATCGCGGACTATTCCTGATATGACATCAAATTTTTCATCAGTAATGTAAAGCTCTCCGTCAATAACATAACCAGCTTGTGCTATCTGGGCGCAGACATTCTCGATATGTTCAAGGCCAACATATTTTGTTTTTAACGTCCGGCTTATTAATCCTTGACCGGGAATATATAACCCTCGAATTCCATCCAGTTTTGGGGTTGAAAACCAATTGTTAACGCTATAGTTTTTAGTCGGGCTATAAGTATTTGCAAGCTGACAACTAAACATAAATATTGTAGTACAGATGTTCTATGCTAACTTAAAAAAATCCCTCGCTGATTTCAACGAGGAATAAATTTTCAATTGCCAAAACTAAGCCCATTTACTAGCGGTGACTATCATTTCACCATTTGATTCTGTCTGAGATTCAATATCAAAACCTTGGGCAATTAGGGCAGCGATTGCGTTCTCTTTGGCGTACCAAGGAGTTAGGGTTTCCATAAATTTCTGGGCATCACGCTTTGAACCATCACGGGTTAGAAACTGAAACTCTCCAGAATCACTAAGTTTAAATCCAAAATCGTAACCTCCTTGATAGTTTTGCACTCGTCTAATAACAAGTTCTGCTATCTTGCTATTCCCAAAAGGATCGTGAATATCAGTGTTATGCTCCAGTTTTGCTCCTTGGAGAATGCCATTAAGTCCATCGTCAATCATTTCAATTAGAACTTTCTCAAGAACTTGCGGGTTTTTGATAGTGGTTCTGATATGGGTTAGGTGAGACATTATTCTGCTCCGGTAAAATTGATGAAATTGGGCGGGTCAAAGGTGTTATAATTTCAAAAATTGGTTTTTGGAAGTAACGGACAGCTTCTATTACCTTGCGATTACATTGGGGGCAAAAAAGCTTTCCATCAAAAGCAATAGTGTTTAATATATTTCATCATCCTCATCTTCATAAGCAATCCCACAACAAGGGCAACAAATAGGCAAGTTTCCAGGATTTATATCTGGGTCAGACTCTATTTGATGTTCTCGCTCCTCGTCAGAAAGGCTGTACCAATCAGAGAAATCAGCACCGCAGTGGTAGCAATAGTAATTTTCAGAACTATTTGAATTAAGTTGCTCGTTAATTATTTCTAGGGATTGCTCCAATCGCCCTAGTTCTGATGGGTTTTCAAGATAGTTTACCAATCCTGTTAAAAACGCAGAGTATTCATGGCTTGATAGTGGTTCAGGAAACTCTAAATGTTCTGGTTCTGCCACAGGTTCTCATCCTCCTGATTTTCGATTGGTTGCTGATTGTATTCAGGTAGAACTTCTTGCGATCGCACCTCACCCAATGCCTTCTCTAACCCGGCAGTGAGTTCTGTACAACTATTACCAACTCCATTAATCACGCGCTCGGTGATAGTACCGTCTTTGGCGATTGTTATTTGAATTTGTCGATATTGCATTAATTTTCTCCTGTTCAGATATTCTCTTTCTGGCTGTGGCAAAGATATTGCCAACTTTAAAGTCTTTTTGGAATCTCAGCCTATCGTAGGTTCCTTGAGGTAGAATTTTTAATTTTTCAATAAATTCACAGCAAGGCTTGAAACCGAGATTGTATTTAATTGCTATTTCTGCAATATTAACTGCTGTAAATTTATGATAATTTTCGACAATAGCAGTTGCATCTATCTGAATTTGTCCAGATAAACTCTCAAAAACCAGTCGAGAAAACCTCATATATTCTTTTCTTCTGGAAGTTTTCAGGCTTTCAGTCAAAGTTATTTGATGTTCGGTTAAATTTTGTTTAAATTGATTCATGTTGAAAGGTGGAAGCGACCCACCAATCACGCTAATTACTTAGATTGATGCTGTCCAAGTTTTAGGGGAAGCATTACTCACTGGATTTTTGTTGATATTCAATTGAGATAATCGCCTCGTAAATCTCAAACAATGCTTCAATTGCATCACCCAAAACTAAATCATTAGATGTAGTGAAATATTCACTTTGTTCTAATTTCTGGTATTCTGGCAACGCTGACAGCAGCTTGAGATTTTCCTCACTACCTCGAATAATTGCTTTTATTTGCTCAACTGTTATAGTTTTATTCATGGCTTTACCTGATGTTTTTGAGAAGCATTAACGTTCACTTGGCAACAGCAAAACTTTGTTCTCTAGATAGAGCTTGATTGTTTTCAGTGGAAAGTCAGTCAATATAATTTCCTGCCTAACTAATGGCTTAATTCCTGCATTTGGAGTATCTTCCCAGCAAGTTAAAACAGCATCTTTCCCTGGTTTTGGCTTGATAAATTCATGCTCTTTACCAACGACTAACAACCAGAGTTGAAAATCGTAACTTTGGAGCTTTCTTTGGTAAGAGGCAATAGCATCAATTAGCCAGTATGCCTGCGCCTCATCTGCAAGAAATTTCACTCCATCAGTAAAATGAAACCCTAGAAAGTGTTTGTAATAGCTTTCAGTTCCCGTGAATTGCTGTAGCTGCTGTTCAAGTTTCTGGGCTAGTTCTTCTTGAGCTTGCATGATAAATCCTCAATCATCAAATTCAAAAAGCGACAGCATTAGTTACAAATATTCTATGAAATAATCATCGTCATCCTCTTCAAAATCGTCTAAATCTTCTCTAACTTCTGCCTCGCAGTTTTCACAGACTCCCTCTATACCACCATAAATTACAGCAAATTCAAATCTTTCAACACCACCCCAAAACTGACCACATAGGTAACAAAAACCATGTTCACGAGCGTGTTTAGTGCAGTAATATTCAGGATTTTCTGTCACCCCTGATTCAGTTGGGTAAAAGCATTCTGTAACGTCTGTGCTTTCACAACCTGGATGTTGACATTTACTCATTTCAACTAGATTATTCATCAACTTCCAAAAGTGATGTTTCTTCACTGTTCACACAGACTCTAGAACTGGCACTTTTAGCACCACTGCGTTCTGCCCATTTGATTAATGATTGAATTTGAACCCATGCGATTTGAGACAAGGGAACGCAGCCAGCGATCGCATCTAACAAATCCCCCTCTGTAAATTCCTCCCCCCTGCTAAACCCTTGCTGCATTGCCTCATAAATCACTTGCTCAATCTCCGCGCCTGAGAAATCCCTACCACGAGAGGCGAGTAAGTCAAAATCAAACTCGTTATCAATAACCTGCTGCGGTCTGAGTCTGGAAAGATGAACTCTGAAAATTTGCGATCGCTCTTGTTGATTGGGAAGGTCAAGCCAAAATAGTTCGTCTAACCTGCCCTTGCGTAACATTTCGGCTGGAAGTAGCTCGACATTATTGGCAGTGGCAATGATAAAAACCGGTGCCGTTTTCTCCTGCATCCAGGTGAGTAGTGTTCCAAATACACGGCGGCTAGTTCCAGAATCACCATCAGAACCGTTGGTAATATTGCCAAATGCTTTGTCCAATTCATCAATCATCAAACAGCAGGGAGCGATCGCCTCAGCCAGTCTAATTACCTGCCTCACCCGTGATTCACTTTCACCAACAACCCCCCCAAATAACCGCCCAACATCCAGCCGCAGGAGTGGCAGTTTCCATTCAGCCGCAATGGTTTTAGCCGAAAGTGACTTACCTGTGCCTTGAATACCTGCAAGTAACACCCCTTTAGGAGCGGGTAAACCATATTTTCTAGCCCTATCACTGAAACTTTGACTACGAACTTTTACCCAAGCTTTCAAATTCTCCAAGCCCCCTACAGACTCCAGTCCAGCTTGCACGGGAATAAATTCTAAAATGCCTGTCTCGCATACTGCTTGGCGCTTTTCTTCAATCACGGCAGCGATCGCACTTTCATCAACCTTTCCCGACTTGGCCAAACATTTTGCCAGCACCCGACTGATGCGGCAGCGGCTCAATCCCTGGCAAGCTTTGATTAATTGCTCACGGTCTGGTTCAGTAATCGCGGTTTTCTTGCCAACTAAGTCATTAATGAGGATGGAAATTTCTGTAGCAGTAGGCAATGAGAAATCTACAATCGTAGTTTCTTCACGCAGTTCCAGAGGTAGCCTGAGTTGGTCGCTAAGTAGTACAAGTGTGCGCCTGTCTCGTGCAATGTCCCGCGCCAAATTCTTAATCTCTCGAACCAGAGGCAATTGTGCTGGGGTAATTTGACCGTTGCTGCCAGGGGCAATCAGAGTACAAATGTCTTTTAATACGAATAACGCCACCTGATCCGTTGGAGATTTTGCCACACGCGCCAAGGCATTCATCGGGTTGCCCTTGTCCTGTCCAGAATTGTCTGACCAACCACGGGCATAGTCCCAGAAATAAATCTGACCCTTGCGGGATTGGGCGATCGCAATTAATTCTTTCTCTGCTATCTCTTCCTCTGGCGTGACTACGTAAATCAGAGGAAATCTAGCAGCCAGCATCAATTCAAGTTCTGATTTTTCACCAGCTTTACACCCTGCTTTGCTTTGCATACAGCAGTTTCGGCTGTTATGAGGTACAGTAGCAGCAATTAGCAAACCAATTTCTTAAATGTTGAGGATTTATTAAGTCGAGTGCAACTGATATTATTTTATCAACCATTTCTGTTGTAGTTGGAGCAAAACTGCGTAAAAAAGATTTAAGTTGTGACCACCATAATTCAATTGGATTAAAATCGGGAGAATATGGGGATAAACAAAGAACTGAAGCGCCGACAGCTTCAATCATTGGCACAATTGAATCGAGTTTATGTGCGGATAAATTATCCATAACTACCACTGCTCCTGACCATAACTCTGGCACTAGAAACTTCTCAATAAATAATTCAAAAGCTTCGCCATCCATTGAATTATTCATTGTCATTAATGCAACTACTTTTTTAATACTAATTGCTCCAATTACTGTAACTTTTGATCCCCGATAGAAGGGGTTAAGAGAGTAAGCTCTTGTTCCAATTTGTGAACGGGCATGAGTCCTTGTTAAACCAAGTAAAACGCCAGTTTCGTCCAAAAATACTAAATTTTCTGGCTCTATATGTTTGACCTTTTCCCAAAAATCTAATCTTAAATTCAGGACTCTCTCCGTGCCTGCTTGGGTACTCCGCTTTGTTTTTTTTTCCGATTTAATCCTAATTTCTGTAACGCCCGACACATTGCACTTCGACCTACCCAATTACCAGTCTTATCTGCGAATAATTCACATAACTCTATCAATGTTGCATCAGGATGTGATTCAACTAATTCTCTCAACTCTATGTCAGCATTTGTTAGATGACTAAATTGTGGCTTTCCTCGTGGCTTGCATTGTAAGTTTCCTTCAACTTTTTGTTGTTTTACAAGCTTTTGGACTAAACTCTTTGAGACGGAAAATATATTAGCTACTTTCCTGATTGAGATGTTTTTCTGAAGATGTGCCGCAACTATTTTTTCTCGAAAATCGACAGAGTATGACTTCATTTAAAAATATTTATATTTTAATCTAGTGTACCTTATAACAGACGGAAGTGCTGTATCTAGGCAGATTTAATTAAGTACCGCAGTCTGTTATGCTTTCTAGCTACATTTGCCGTTGCTAAATTGAGTTAGGTAAGGTTGAGAATCAAGCGTTAAAAATTAGTAGCTTCATAATTAAACTCACAAAATCAAAGTGACCCCATAACAAAAACGTTGTTACAGGGAAAAACACTTCTGTTATGCAACTATGGGTTCTTTGGTTTGTTGCTTACCCTTTTTTCCTTGAGACTCTAGCTCTTGTATGTGGAGCTTCAAGGAGTCTCTTTCAGCAACTAAAGAGTCTCTCTCAGTCATTAACCCATCAACATCAATATCTACTTGCAATTCAGATGTAGATTTCTCCTGTAGTTGAGTTTGAAGCCTAGTAACAGCCTCATTAGCTTCTTTAAGTTGATTTTTGGCGGTGGAAAGTTGAGATTCTAGCACTTGCTTCTGACCCGCCTCAGCTTGTAGTTTTTGAATCTGACTATGTAAGCTTAAAACTTCACGATCGCGGGCATCTAGCTGACTAGTCAGATTAGAGATTTTACCTTGGCGTTCCTGTTCGCCATCTCGCAATTCCTCTAATTTTTCTAGCTCCTTGCTCAGTTCATTGTTTTTAAGAACCAAATCGTTGTTCTGATTTTGTAAGGATTCTAGCTGGGTGCGAAAAGTCTCGGAATTAGCTAATTCTTGTTTATTAATGTTCAAATAAGCTTCACGCAACTCAGACCGTTGCCGTTCAGTTTCAGATTTATAAAATTCAAGTTCCATCTGAAGCTGAGGAAAATCTTTGAGTTGAGTCTTTAATAAATCGTTTTCAGTAACTAGAGTTTGGATGCGATCGCCGCTTACACTCGTATCAGCTTTCTGGTAAGCCAATCTATACCCGGCGATCGCCATCTGTCGCTGTGTTTGCAAGTATTCTTCTGGAATATCAGACTCATCTAGCAAACCATCGTCAGAAGTTTCCAGAATTGCTGTAATTAGGTCTTTTTCGCCTTTGCCAGACTTTAACGCCGCGAGGTTATCCGCTCTCCACTCCTTAAGTAGCTGGCAGATAGTCTCGGCACTTCCACCAATCCCGTAAATGAATTTCAAGGCAGATTGAACACTGCGAACCACAATACCGATTCTGTTCTTTTGCAAAACATTACAAGCAACATCAACCATTTCTCGCGTAATTGCATTGTGTCGCTGAGTTTTGTCTATATCAAAGCCTGTTAGGTCTAAAGCTGTGAATGTTGTTGGTAACTTTCCCATAATGTGTAAGCTCAACCTTACAAATATATATGACTATTATGTAAGGTTAAAGTTACAATGTCAATCAAGTAGGATCTTAGTAGACATCACTATAAAAAGGCGTTGGAAATGAAAGTTGCGCTCGCACTTACACAAAATTCATTTCAGAATGTAAATTATGTATCTATTTTATAGCATTGTGTACTTAGGATTCTCGAACACCATTAGTTAATAAGTCCTGATTATGGGGGAAAGCCATGGCCAATTCAGTGAGTGTACAACCCAATATTTCAATAACTACAAGTGTTTCAGCAGGACTTAAGTTTGGCATAGCGCGTCCGTTAATCCAGGCACTAACGGCTTGGCGTGACAACTTTCTGCCGGAAATTTCTTTCCAAGCAGATTCAACTTTTTCAGCAAATTGCTCCTGAGTTAACCCTCTACGTTCCAATAGCGACATAAATTTATATCTCTTCATGCTCTTACACTTGGCAGTGTAAGGTCAGCCTGCTATATTTTAGCAAGGTTAACCTTACATAAATGCTCCAGACTTAATGCAGGATGCCACTATCAAATCATGCGTAACAGAAAGCAACGTTTAACCTCCAAAAGAATCTCAAATTAAATAAGAATTTCAGTTTCAGTATTTCTAGCCAAATATTTTTGTCTAAATTTATCAACCCTGTAAAGGGCAATGAAGGATATCACTTGGATGTAAAAAAGTCTACATCCGAAGTGTAATTTTTTCGTTTACTTAAAAATTCTTTGAAGCAATTTTCAAGGAATTTGTAGTTGAAGAGGCACACATGACACTGCCAAATACCAACCAGCATTACCGTTTATCGCTGGGTAAAGCCATTCAGGACTATAAAGACGGCATTATCACGGCAACTGGACTTGTTTACTACACGGTGGGAATTTACCGAGCGCCAGGTCAAAAACTGAGAGTCAAACATATCGAAGCTTTCTGTGCTGAACTGAGCATTGGGGTCAGCACCTTCTACAAAGCCATCAGCAAGCTGAAGCTCAAGGGGCGGCTGAATTGGGAGGCGATCGCTGGGCTTGACCTGTGGATTCCTGAATCAAATGTAGTCGAAATCCAGTCAGGCATTGAAGTTTCTCCAAACGTAGAAAGCAATTCTCTAAATGTAGAAAGCGATTCTCCAAACATAGAAAGTGATTCTCCAAACATAGAAACCAATTCTCCAAACGTAGAATTTAACCAGCCGAAATCTTTATCCAGCAATAGTTCCAGCTTCTCTTCAGATATTTATCAAATATTTATCAACTCTCTCTCAGATGGTGAGAGAGAGAGTTTTTTGAATTTTGGGCTAGAGAAAGCCCAAAAACTACCCAAAGCCCCAGAGCTACCTGAAGCATGGGTAAAACGGCACTGGGAGGAAATTCGTGGGGAATGGGAGAAAAACTTGAGGAAGCAGGGGAAGACCTCGCAAGCAGAAAATCGAAGATGGGAAGATGACCCCAGAACACAGGAGTGGGTGAACCAAATAATCGAAAGCGGGTTTTTGGCATTTATCTACGAAAGCGGCGACCAGAACCCAGAACGCCAAGAGTTTTTCGATTGGGCTAGATGTAGCGGCGTGTTGGACAAAGCGGAGGTAACATGAGCGATCCGCTTCCACAGCTACCTCCTAGCCGAGTTAACCGAGCAAGAAGTGGTGATGGTGTTGATAAAGAAATCTGGAAACCAAGTTGGAACTGTTTTTGTTGTCAAGATACGGGGAGAATTCATCCACACTTAGTTCGCTTGGTAATTCCAGAGTACGACTGCGATCGCGATCGCATCCCTGTCTGCCAAAGACTTAAATGCTATGAGGGGTCTAAATGGATGCACCTCAAAGACAACTTAGATATGAGATTAACGGCTGCTATCTGTGGTGAATTGGATAGAATCAGCCGCGAAGATTGGAACAACACAGTAAAGCAAAAATTTTTAAACATTCAGGAACTAGCCAAAAAAATGGCAATGCCTAATCAAATTTATAAGCGGACGGAGAACGATGAGCGTGAAGTGCAACTGAGAAAAGAACAGGTGCAATTTGAATTAGATAATTTTGAAGCAAAAGAAGAAGAGATTTTTCAAGAAGATATCTAAATTTGAGAGTTTCAAAGATGGATAATGATAACAAAGAAGCTTGTGAGCCACAGGCAAAAACAGAAATTTCCAATCAACTAGAAAAAAGATTTCCGCTTGGTTATTGGGTGAGAACGGAAGGTTGTTTGGCGCAAATTGTTGGTTATTGGGGATGTGAACACCAGTATTTACAACTTGATGGCAGAGACAAAAGCATTTTGTTTGGTTCTTACAGAATAACTAGATGCTACCTTCTAAGCCGCACAGAAATGCTTCAACTTGGATTATCAATTGCTTTACCAAAGGAGGAATAGCGTGGCTGAAACTTTTCCCCAACTCTTGAATAGGCTGGCGATCGCTCACTTAGAGCGCAAAACTGCTCAATACATCCGACAGCTAGAAACTGTTGCTGAACTTGCAAAACATTCTGTGGAATTTGACGAAAACTTTATAGGCAGAAATGAACTTGTAGAAGCACTAGTCGAATTGGCAGAAATAAAAGAGGCAGCGTGAAAACAGACAATCACTATATTGATGAAGAAGCACTTTGGCGGAAACGAGAACAACTAAGAACTGAGTGCCATCAACTGATAGAAAAAATTTTTAGACATCGCTATGGAATTAAATTGCTTTTATGTGCAGTAGCAACACTCTCGACAATCGCTGATTACAAAGCAAATCGTGTTAGTCGGTTTAAAACGACAAATGACAAACAAGAAGCGAAAAGCAAGAAATCGGAATAGAGAATGAGGAATATGAATTTACAGCTAGAGCTAGTTTGCTACCTGAGACGCGATCGCTTCGATGCAAGAATCGGGCCTGTGTCACTGCATAGATAGGACTTATGCAAAAACTCTCTGAAATTCTTTTTTCACCGTGTCCTCTGTGTTCTCTGCGGTTTTATTTTATGCTACCTGTGCGTAAGTGGATAGTCCAAACTAACCCCCAACTCCCCAATCTCTAATACCCAATCCCTGATATCCGTTCAGGTCAATTGAAAATTAGTTGTTATAGTGCATGGATGAAAAAGCACAAAAGACTTATTAATTCGTTTAATTACTGAATTTTAGGATGCTGCACTATTGTAATAGTTGAGAAATGGCGATGGCCCACACATCAAATTTTCAGCCTGACCTCAACTACCTGACCATCTTGGACAACCACAGCTTCTATCAATTCCCGGTAAACCCTTTTTTTGTCGTCATTGCTGGCATTCATCCAAAGTTCGGCATCAGAAAATGCCCACAGTAACAATTCATGAGAAGCAGTGTTAATTTCCTGTGATTTGGATAACGAATAACGTAGTTGCGTTATTTGGCTTTCGATTTGGGCGATTGCTGTTTTGATTGCATCATTGGGAGCGATCGCGTTTACCTCCTGAAGTTGAAAAAGTTGGCTCCGTAGTTTTTGGATCTCCGGGGATTCGGGTTCTATGGCGGGTTTAGTTACAGTTTGAGCAATAGCGGCGATTTGGGCTGCTTTCTTGGTAAGTGAATCAACTACAGCAGCTTCGATAATCTCCATCCTGATAACTTTCTTGTTATTACAGCTTCTCAGCCGCCAGTTTTTGCATTGAAAATAGTAGTTCATGTCTGGCGGAATGCCCAATTTTTTAGCTTTGTGATAGTTGTTTGCTCCACTAAGCGAATAGCAAGAAGCTCGGCACTCAGCACAAAAAACAAGGCCAGAACAGGGATATTTAAGGGCAGTACTACCATATCCCTTAAATTGCTGATTATGAGCAAGAATAGATTCTATTTCTCTAGATTCATCATCCGAGATTAGTTGGTGATCGGGATGAGTATCGTAATGGATTTGTGAGCGATCGCTATCCCTTCTTAAGTAAGGCAGATGCCCGCGTAGTACCGGATTCAAAAGCCAGTTTCTCAAACCACCTGGGCTAAATTTAAAAACACCTTGAGCCACACGACCACCCTTTTTCTTCTCACCAGCTTTGTTATTGTGGGCAAAAGTCTGAATTCCATAGCGTTCATTGATTTCTCTCAGTGCCAGCCGCAGGGTTTTTCTAGAGAACAAAGCATCAATGATTTCACGAGCAATTTCAGCCTTTGATATTTCTCGGCGTTCATTAATCAGGCACAGAAACGGCGAATAATCTAGCTGATGCTGGTCATTTATTTTTGTGTAACCAAAGGGTGGATTCATCGCCACCTTGCGATCGCGGAGATGCTGCCAGCCATGCTGAACCCGTTCAGAAAGTCGGTCAACTTCCATTTCAGCCAGCGCCCCCAGCATATTCAGGTGAAATTTACCCGCCGCAGTCTTCAAATCAATGCTGTCATCAAGCGCTCGTAGATTACAGTCGTGTTTTTGCAGGTCATCAATAGTACTTCTAAGAGTTGGAAGCGATCGCGTCAGTCGGTCAAGACGAGTAACAACAATTTCCTTGACCTGACCACGCTTCACTAAATCCATCAATTTATTAAATGATTTTCGGTCATTCCTGCTTCCTGATTCTATGTCAATCAATAATTCTTCAGCCCCAGCAGCCTTGAGGCGATCGCATTGCATTTCTAGAGCATGGGAGTTTTCTGCTTGTTCTCTGCTCGATACTCTCGCATAACCAATGATTTTCATGAAAAGACTGTAGATTGTGAGTCAATTTTAAACTTAAAAACGTAACTTATTTCTGGACGAATTAACTGAGTTTAAACGTGATGTGCTGGAATTTCTGCGCCAACCTCTAGAAGATGGCTATGTAACAATTTCCCGTACCAAACTATCAGTAATGTTTCCCGCACAGTTTACTTTGGTAGCGAGTACCAATCCCTGTCCTTGCGGTTATTATGGCGATACCATCCAACAATGTACTTGTTCTCCTCGTCAACGCGAGCAATATTGGGCAAAACTTTCTGGGCCGTTGATGGATCGAATTGATTTACAAGTTGCGGTGAATCGCTTGAAACCAGAGGAGATTACCCAACAACCTACGGGAGAAACATCAACATCTGTACGGGAACGAGTGCAACAAGCAAGCGATCGCGCAATTACCCGCTTCCAAGGAGAAGCAAATCTGCGTTGCAATGCCCACATGCAAAGTCGTCATCTTCAAAAATGGTGCAAGCTAGATGATGCTAGCCGCAGTTTATTAGAGGTAGCAATTAGAAAATTAGGTTTATCGGCAAGAGCAAGCGATCGCATTCTCAAAGTAGGACGAACTATTGCAGATTTAGCAGGAGAGGATGAGCTACAAACCAATCATGTGGCAGAAGCGATTCAGTATCGCACGATTGATAGAATGCAGTAAAACTATGAAATTACTCCTCAAGAATGCTTAAAAAAGTCCCTTGGGAGGATGTCGCTACTCAGTAAATCAGTATCCAATATATCAGGAAGGAAACCATATCCTCTTAGAAGGAGACTGATTGGATGAATGTGCAGGCGATTTGGAAGTTGTTACAAGAGACATTCAAAGAATGGAGTCAGGATAAAGCCTCACGGTTAGCGGCGGCGCTAGCTTATTACACGATTTTTTCCATTGCACCGTTGTTAATTATTGTAATTGCGATCGCAGGAGCAGTATTTGGAGAAGAGGCGGCAAGAGGGCAAATCGTTGGGCAAATTCAAGGTTTAGTCGGCCCAGATGGCGCAGAATTTATCCAAACAGCCATTCAGAATGCCAACAAACCACAAACAGGAGCGATTGCTTCGATCATTAGTGTTGTAGTTTTGTTATTGGGTGCTACTGGTTTATTTACTGAGTTGCAAGATTCTCTCAACACGATTTGGGAAGTAAAACCAAAGCCCGGACGCGGCGTAACTAACATTATTCGCCTACGTGTTTTGTCCTTTGCAATGGTGATAGGTATTGGCTTTTTACTTTTAGTTTCTCTGGTAATTAGTACGGCATTAACAGCATTAGTAACATACTTTAGTAACTTGCTGCCAGGTGTCGATTTCCTCTGGCAGATTCTCAATTTCATCCTCTCTTTTGCCATTACTACGTTCCTATTCGGACTCATTTTTAAAGTCCTACCAGATGTCAAAATTGGTTGGAGTGATGTTTTAATTGGAGCTATGCTCACTTCCTTTTTGTTTTCTATCGGTAGATTTTTGCTAGGACAATATTTAGGTAATGGCAGTTTTGGTTCAGCCTATGGTGCCGCTGGTTCACTGGTAGTAATCTTGGCTTGGGTTAACTATGCCGCGCAGATTCTTTTCTTCGGTGCGGAGTTTACCCAAGTTTATGCCAGAAGGTACGGTAGCGGCATAACCCCATCTAAACATGCCATACCTTTATCTGATAATACAGAATATAATGGCAAGGCTCCAACAAGACAAGCATCGACTAATAAAAAGCCCCCTTCTAATTTTATTAATCGTTTATTCCAGTCTTTTAAGAAGCCCAAGCGTTTAAAACAGAGAAGAAAAAATCAGCGATTTTAATTCCCGATTGTTAGGAATTTAGGTTTGTAAATCTGATAGATGTTGAATTATTTAACCTCTAATAAAAGTTAGTCTTATGAAATAAGACCACAGATAAATAACCTGATACTGGATTTTTTCCAGAAGTCTATTGAGAAAGGAAGAAAATCAGTGCTAATGGAAAAATGGTTTTTTATCGATTGGCAGGCAATCTTTATTCCTAGCATCAGCATCTTTGAGTTAATTATCCGTGGTTCGCTGGTATACTTGGCGCTGTTCTCAGTGCTACGTTTTCTTCCTAGCCGACAACTAGGAACACTAGGAATCACTGATTTACTCGTAGTTGTGCTATTTGCTGAAGCTGCCCAAAATGCTATGGCAAGTAATTATACATCGATTACTGAAGGCGCTATCTTGGTAGGAACTGTAATTTTTTGGAGCTATTTGCTGAACTGGTTAGGGTACAAAATACCCCAGTTCCAACGTTTTCTGAATCAGCCACCACTGCTACTAGTAAAGAATGGTCGGATGATTGAGCGTCATTTACAACGAGAGTTAATCACAGACGATGAGTTGATGAGCAAGTTACGCCAGCAAGGTGTGGAATTTTTAGCAGATGTGAAGTTTGCATATATGGAGGCTGATGGCAGGATTAGTATCATCACCTTTGACTCCAAAACTAGTACCGCCCCTGAGCAAAAAGCAGCACTAAAAAGCGATCTACATTGATTAAACTGTAAAATATGACGGTTGTATTCTGTGCCGAACTGTGATTGAGCGTTATACTTTGCCCGAAATGGCTAATCTGTGGAGTGAAGCCTATAAACTAAAAACTTGGCTGCAAGTCGAAATTGCTGTTTGCGAGGCTCAAGCTGAACTGGGTTACATTCCATCTCAGGCAGTTGAGGAAATTAAAGCCAAGGCAGATTTTGACCCAAAGCGGGTGTTGGAAATTGAGGCTGTAGTCCGCCACGATGTCATCGCGTTCTTGACAAATGTCAATGAATATGTTGGTGATGCAGGACGCTACATTCACCTGGGTTTAACTAGTTCGGATGTTTTGGATACAGCTTTAGCGCTGCAATTGGTTGCCAGTCTGGATATACTGTTGCAACGTTTGGAAGACTTGATTGAGGTAATCCGCGAAAAAGCACGGGAACATCGCCATACAGTGATGGCTGGCCGATCGCATGGTATTCATGCTGAACCGATCACTTTTGGTTTCAAGCTAGCTGGCTGGTTGGCTGAAGTGTTGCGACATCAAGAACGCCTGAGAATTCTCCGCCAAACGATCGCTGTGGGTAAGATTTCTGGGGCGGTAGGAACATACGCGAACGTTGAACCCCGTGTAGAAGCGATCGCTTGCGAAAAACTCGGACTCAAACCCGATACGGCCTCAACACAAGTTATTTCCCGCGATCGCCACGCCGACTATGTGCAACAATTAGCTTTGGTAGCAGCATCCATCGAACGTTTTGCTGTAGAAATTCGCAATCTGCAAAAAACAGACGTTCTGGAAGTTGAAGAATTCTTCTCCAAAGGTCAAAAAGGTTCCTCGGCCATGCCACACAAGCGCAATCCCATCCGTTCGGAACGGCTGACGGGAATGGCGCGACTCGTCAGAAGCCATGCAGGTGCAGCTTTGGAAAACATTGCTCTCTGGCATGAGAGGGATATTTCTCATAGTTCTGTAGAACGGGTGATTTTGCCAGATGCTTGTACTTTGACGCACTTTATGTTGTCAGAAATAACCGACTTGGTGAAAAACCTGTTGGTTTATCCTGAAAACATGGAACGAAATCTCAACTGCTACGGCGGCGTTGTGTTCAGCCAAAAAGTCCTACTTGCCTTGATAGACAAGGGAAGCAGCCGAGAGGAAGCTTATGCGATCGTTCAAGAAAGCGCTCACGCCGCTTGGAACAAGCCCGAAGGTAATTTCCAGGATTTGATTAGCAAAGATCCTCGTGTTACCGAAAAGTTGTCCCCAGCAGAACTAAAGGTCTGTTTCGACCCCCAGCAGCATCTAACGCATTTAGAAGAGGTTTATCAACGGTTGGGAATTTAGGATTAATTTGCTTGTAGTGAGCGTTTATACGCTCACTACCAACTTATTACTCAAAAAATACACAAAACTTCTTAAAAAACGTGAGTTCGGCAAAGCTTTTAGAGGTCTTTTTATGAAACTGATTAGACGGATACTATATAACCCGTTGAACTCACGTTAAAAAAGAATATAAAAATACCAACAACATTTAGTATTGCATTGCTGAAGACAGTCAGTTTAGTGCTGGAATTTTTGCAAGCACTGGGTAGTATAAATAACAGATATTTACTTCTTTATTAGTGCTTCGAGTGCCTTAATGATTGAAATCCTAGCCACACTTTCTGCCTCTGCGGCAGCAGGAATGAGAATAGGTACACCTCTGCTAATTATTGGATTGTTGCAGGGTAATAACTTGTGGTCACAAGTCCCGATTTTATCTCACATTTCTTCACCAATCTTATTAGGCTGCCTCAGCTGTTGGTCTTTAGTTGAATTATTTGCCTCAAAAAAGCTTTGGGGGCAAAGATTGCTACAAATGGTTCAGTTATTCATGTCTCCCCTCGTGGGGGCAATTATGGGGTTAGCAGTAGCTACCGCAACAGCAGCACCACACTGGCTGATTGCATCTATTGGGGGTTTGTTAGCTTTGGTACTCCAGCTAGTTCAAGTTGGTTGGTTTTATCGGTTACGTGGCTTACCCTTATGGGCAGTCTTTCTTCAAGATACCTTATGCATTGCTTTAGTACTTTTTGCCTTTGATGCTCCCTGGCAAGGAGGTTTAATTGCTTTAATACTGCTCTGGTTTGCAGTTCGTAGCGCGAAGCAGTGGTATGACTGGTATTGGCAGAAAAATTAGGAGTTAAAAGTGAGAAGTTATGAATCAAGATAGGAGTTAAGAGTTAGCGAGAAAAATTTAAAACTTCAAACTCCTAATATCATTTCATTTTAATAATGATACAAATACGTTGTTAGTAGGAAACATTGCTGTACCCCTACTAGAAATCTATATGTATCAAAGTTTGTATGAAATGGTAGAACTCCTAACTCCTAACACCTTTCATTTACTGCAAAAGCCCAATCATATGCAAAAAGCCGTGACCGGTAATCAGCTCGATGATTAAGGCGATGAAACCCAGCATGGCAATCCGACCATTCCATACTTCAGCACTAGTTGTCAGCCCCCATTCCCAACGCTCTTGGGGGTACATTTTCACCCTTTTTTTCATTTGGGCAGCTTGCGAAAGCTTGAAACTGGGGTTTTTCAGTGCATCAATCACCAAGTCTGCAAGTGCATTAATAAATACCGGATGGGTATTGGGAGCAGGAACGCGACGGAAGTTATGAATTCCTGCTTCTTCTGCTACTTCCCGATACTCAATATCAATTTCTTGCAGTGTCTCAATATGTTCTGAGACAAAACTGATAGGCACGACAACCAAATCTTTCACACCTTGTGCCCCTAGTTCTTTGAGGGCATCTTCAGTATAAGGTTGAAGCCATTCTACTGGGCCAACGCGACTTTGGTAAGCTAAGGTGTGGGCATTAGGTCGATTGAGGGTCTGCATAATCAAGGCAGTACATTCTTCAATTTCTTGCTGGTAAGGGTCGCCAGCCTCTTCAACGTAGCTTTTAGGAACGCCGTGAGCACTAAAGAATACATGAACTTCGTCTGGGTTAGGAAACTGCTCAAGTTCTTGGGCTATGAGTGCCGCCATTGCTTGGAGGTAGCCCGGTTCTTTGTACCAAGAAGGAATGACGGTGTAATCAATGGGTTGAAGCTTTGGATCTTCTTGCCAAAGCTTTTCTAACAGCCGGAAGCTGGAACCACTGGTACTGATAGAAAACTGGGGATATAGTGGTAATATCACCAGGTGTTCTATGTTATCTTGGGTGATTTGTGCGATCGCCTCTTCTGTATAGGGATGCCAATAACGCATTCCCACGTATATATCGGCTTCTTGCCCTAAATAACCCAACTGTTCTTTTAAAGCTTCCCCTTGCGCTTCTGTGATCCGCCGCAGTGGGGAACCGCCACCGATTTGCTTATAATTCTCTTGAGATGTTCTGGTTCGCCGCGTGGCAATAAACCAGGCTAGGGGCTTTTGCAACCAGCGAAATGGTAGGCGAATAATTTCCGGATCGGAAAATAGGTTGTACAAAAACGGCCCGACATCCTCTAGCTTATCGGGGCCACCGAGATTGAGTAATAAGACGCCTACACGACCCATAGCAGTTACTTTCCCCCAATCTTTTCAGGTTTTTTACTAATGTTAACAATATATCTTTATTAAATAATAAAGCTTAATAGCAAGGAAATATATAATGGCAACAATTTTAAGGGATTGGAGTTACCGCTATCAGTGGTTATATGATGGTATTTCCCGTTTAGCAGCCTTAAGTGTAGGTGGTGAAGCCCGTTTTCGGCAACTTGCTTTGCAAGGCTTAACAATTCACTCAGATACTCAGGTCTTAGATTTATGTTGCGGCAGTGGTCAAACGACGCAGCTTTTGGTAAAAATTTCACAAAATGTAACAGGATTGGATGCCTCACCTAAGTCTTTGCTAAGGGCACGGCAAAATGTACCATTAGCTTCCTATGTCGAAGCTTTTGCTGAGGAAATGCCATTTGCAGATAATCTATTTGATGTGGTGCATACCAGCGTTGCATTACACGAGATGCAGCCTCAGCAATTACGAAAAATTATTAATGAAGTTTATCGGGTGCTGAAGCCAGGAGGGGTGTTTACGCTGGTGGATTTTCATGCTCCTACGAATCCGATATTTTGGCCTGGGGTATCACTGTTTTTGCTGTTGTTTGAAACAGAGACAGCTTGGGAATTGTTGAAAACTGATTTGGTTGGATTATTGGCTGAGATTGGGTTTGAAGTGAGTGAGCCAACTTTATATGCTGGTGGTAGTTTGCAAGTGATACAGTCAATAAAGTAAAGGATAGGCTTTAGTTATATCTTGCACCTACCAACATTCGGCCAAGAAATTTATTTCTTGGCTAATAGCGTAAGTCCACTGAAGTGTACTACAACCTTTAATCAGTATGGTTTCAATCCCTAATAGGGATTTTGATGAATTGCAATGCCATTACCCGATCCTCTTGTACATAAACGAGTTTGGTTTCAATCCCTAATAGGGATTTTGATGAATTGCAATTTTGTATTCAGCAAAGGCGATCGCTTTTCCAGAAGTGTTTCAATCCCTAATAGGGATTTTGATGAATTGCAATACCAGTGCATCCAGGTTGTACGGTTGAAATTCCACGTTTCAATCCCTAATAGGGATTTTGATGAATTGCAATATAATTTCCATTTTCACAAGTATCAGAATAGGTAGCGTTTCAATCCCTAATAGGGATTTTGATGAATTGCAATTAAGAAAAGTTAGCAACAAAAAAGAAAATCAAAGTTTCAATCCCTAATAGGGATTTTGATGAATTGCAATTGTCTAAGGAACAGCAGATCAAAGCCTATATTTTGTTTCAATCCCTAATAGGGATTTTGATGAATTGCAATTTGGTCATTGTTCATTTTAGGTTAGGAAAAATTTTGTTTCAATCCCTAATAGGGATTTTGATGAATTGCAATTTGCGATCGCTCAACTAAATGATTGCATTCAAATGAGTGGTTTCAATCCCTAATAGGGATTTTGATGAATTGCAATTTGCTTTAAAATCCGCAGAAGCAACGCCCGTACTGTTTCAATCCCTAATAGGGATTTTGATGAATTGCAATAAGTCTACTGGAAAATCCAAGGATTTAGAATTGCCGTTTCAATCCCTAATAGGGATTTTGATGAATTGCAATGTGCGATCGCAGCGAAGGCTGATGAACCTGTAGAAGTTTCAATCCCTAATAGGGATTTTGATGAATTGCAATAGCGGGAGCCAAAGGTCAAGCTATATTTAGTTTTCAAGGTGCGGTTGCGCGATTCAAGAGCAATCATAGCATTAGAGAATTGGATTGGAAAGAGTGTCGGGAAAGGTTGAAGGCTAAAACCTACTGATTGTAAGCATTTCAGAGATTGCTCGAATGAAAATTGGGCATTAGTGGGGTGAAATGCTTGCTGGGGTTGAGATAGAAGCACTTTTTTTCGGCTTTGGAATTTGTACACCTACCCTACCGCGCATTTGACCATACTGTAAGGGAACTTAGCACAGAAAATTGTTTAGTCCCGTGGCTTTTCTTTGCTAATACGTCTGACTTTTCGCTGACAACAGCCACACAGCAAGAACGCTTGGATGGTAAACGAAGCTAATATTACGGTAAACTAATTCATAAATTGTAGTATTTGTTGTCGTAGTACTGTACGTATAACAAAGAATAAATAAAGATTTTCGCCAATTCAAGGTAGAGATGATGAAAGAAATAACACGCCGCAAATTTATCGCAACTGCCACTTTGGCGACAGGTTTTGCCTTGGCTGTGCAACCCATTTCTGCCCAAGTCATCAGCACCGAGGCTAAGGGTTTAGTAGCTGGTGCAGTGAAAATTCCTGTCAAAGATGGGGAAATTCCTGCCTATAGAGCAGTACCTGCAACTGGTGAAAATTTCCCAATTGTTCTGGTACTCCAGGAAATATTTGGTGTACATGAGCATATTCAGGATGTCACCCGTCGCTTTGCTCAATTGGGGTATTTGGCGATCGCACCGGAATTATTTGTGCGTCAAGGTGATGTCTCGAAATTAAGCAGTATAGACGAAATTCGCCCAATTGTCGCTAAAGTACCAGATGCCCAAGTTTTATCCGATCTTGATGCAACTGTAAATTGGGCTGTGAAATCAGCTAAGGGTAATGCCGATAAATTGGCGGTTACAGGCTTCTGCTGGGGCGGTCGCATAACGTGGCTATACGCAGCACATAATCCTAAGGTGAAGGCTGGTGTGGCGTGGTACGGGCGACTCGTGGGCGATGCTACCGAACTTCAACCCCAGTATCCCGTCGATATTGCATCAAAACTGACAGTCCCCGTTCTCGGACTCTATGGGGGGAAAGATACGGGTATTCCCCTCGATACAGTAGAGCAGATGCGCGATCGCTTAAAGTCCAGTAGCAGCAAATCTGAAATCATCGTCTACCCCGATGCACCCCACGCATTTTTTGCTGATTATCGCCCTTCCTACCGCGAGAAAGAAGCTAAGGACGGTTGGAAACGTCTTTTGGCTTGGTTTAAGGAAAATGGCGTGTAAAAAAGAGGAAAAGGGGCAGGGGG
>NZ_WBKL01000124.1:0-27301 GCF_015714705.1 Nostoc sp. NZL
CCCGTAACCCCAACTGAGACAACACCCGTAACCCCAACTGAGACAACACCCGTAACCCCAACTGAGACAACACCCGTAACCCCAACTGAGACAACACCCGTAACCCCAACTGAGACAACACCCGTAACCCCAACTGAGACAACACCCGTAACCCCAACTGAGACAACACCCGTAACCCCAACTGAGACAACACCCGTAACCCCAACTGAGACAACACCCGTAACCCCAACTGAGACAACACCCGTAACCCCGACTGAGACAACACCCGTAACCCCGACTGAGACAACACCCGTAACCCCGACTGAGACAACACCCGTAACCCCGACTGACTCTCCAAGCACATAAAACTGCTAATGAGGGTACAAGATATTCTGCGAATGCCGAACGCGGTTCGTTTTGTCATAATTTTGCGTAAGTCCTGAGGACTTAGCTGCTCCATCGCAGTAGCACAGACTTATGCCCGATACCATATGCAGAACCATGACAAATGAATTGTAGTTACTGCCTTTACAGCAACCACAGCAAAAAGTGATATTCCCTACGACTAGAGAACATCTGCTAGCGCTAGATTAAATCAAGGACAGGACTTACACAGAGTTCACCAGATATCCTTATATAGTGCAATCACATTTTCTGTGTAAGCTCCCAAGAACTAACTTGTTGCTAAAGAGATATATAAATCTATGACTTTTGATTACGACCTGTTTGTAATTGGTGCGGGTTCTGGAGGTTTGGCGGCTTCCAAACGGGCGGCTAGCTATGGAGCAAAAGTGGCGATCGCTGAAGATGATTTAGTTGGTGGTACTTGTGTGATTCGTGGTTGCGTTCCCAAAAAACTTATGGTTTATGCTTCTCACTTTCCCGCACTCTTCAGTGAAGCTTCAGGCTATGGCTGGAAAGTAGGTAATGCCGAGTTGGACTGGGAACATTTCATTACATCTATAGATAAGGAAGTTCGGCGACTGTCCCAACTACATATCAGCTTTTTAGAAAAAGCCGGAGTTGAATTAATTCCTAGCCGTGCCACATTGCTAGACTCCCATACAGTAGAAGTTGATGGACGCAAAGTTACAGCAGACAAAATTTTAATTGCTGTTGGCGGGCGTCCCATCAAACCAGATTTACCAGGGATGGAATATGGCATTACCTCTAACGAAATCTTTCATCTAAAAGAACAACCAAAACACATCATCATTCTTGGCGCTGGTTATATTGGCACAGAATTTGCCTGTATCATGCGTGGTTTGGGTTCTGATGTCACACAAATTACCAGAGGTGAAAAGATTTTGAAGGGGTTTGATGAGGACATCACTACAGAAATTGAAGAAGGGATGACGAACCACGGAATTCGATTGATTAAGAATAATGTGGTAAAAACAGTTGAATGCGTGCCGGAAGGATTTAAACTGACTTTATCAGGGGAAGACCAAGAACCAGTAATTGCCGATGTGTTTTTAGTGGCGACTGGTCGAACTCCCAATGTAGATGGACTTGGTTTAGAAAACGCTGGGATTGATGTTGTCGCTAGTTCTATCGAAGGTCCTGGATACGATACCACAAGTGCGATCGCAGTCAATAAATATAGTCAAACTAGTCAAGCAAATATCTTTGCTGTTGGCGATGTCACAGACCGAATCAATTTAACTCCCGTAGCTATTGGCGAAGGTCGCGCCTTTGCTGATAGCGAATTCGGCAATAACCGCCGCGAATTCAGTCACGAAACTGTTCCCACAGCCATATTTTCTACCCCAGAAGCCGCGACAGTAGGCTGGACAGAAGCCGAAGCACGGGAAAAACTCGGTGATGCCGTAAAAATCTTTCGCACTCGCTTTCGCCCCATGTACCACAGTTTGACTGGTAAGCAAGAGAAGATAATGATGAAGTTGGTGGTTGATAGCAACACTGACAAAGTGCTAGGCGCTCACATGGTAGGTGAAAATGCCGCTGAGATAATTCAAGGTATAGCGATCGCTGTGAAGATGGGTGCAACTAAAAAAGATTTTGACGCCACCGTTGGTATCCATCCCTCCGCAGCCGAAGAATTTGTCACAATGCGATAACTCGGTCATTTGTCATTTGTCCTTTGAAATCACAATTGACAAATGACTAAGGACGACCCTAACGGGAAAACTTTAATGCTCACCCAGTATATTTACTTGCACGGCTTCGCTTCCAGTCCTAATTCTGCTAAAGCGAGGGATATAGGCGATCGCTTTGCCCAAATTCATACAAAGCTAAAAATTCCCGATCTAAATGCTGGCGATTTTTCGCAGTTGACAATCACTCGTCAGATAACTCAAGTTGCCGCAGAATTCAGTAATAATTCTACGCCAGTAACGCTCATTGGCTCAAGTTTAGGCGGCTTGACCACTGCCCACTTGGGACAGCAATATTTACAAGTACAACGTCTCGTGCTGCTAGCACCAGCTTTTGAGTTTTTATCCCATTGGTTACCCAAGCTAGGCGATGAAGAAGTACAGCGTTGGCAGCAAGAAAAATATATCATGGTCTACCACTATGGGGAGGAGCGAAAGCTTCCCTTAAGTTACGATTTCGTTACAGATGCTGCCCAATACCAAGAGGAGTTTTTGCAACGTCCTATCCCCACCCTGATTTTGCATGGAAAAAGGGATGAAGTCATTCCCATCGAAGCCAGTCGTAACTTTGGGCGTTCGCGTCCTTGGGTGAAGTTAATCGAACTCGACAGTGACCACGCCTTAGGTAATGTTATGGAAGAAATTTGGCAAGCAATTCGCCTCTTTTGCCAATTACCTTGAAGCTGTAAAATATTAGACTCTCACATCACTAATTGTCCTTAGTCATTTGTCCTTTCTTTAGTTACTAATGACTAATGACCAATGACCAATGACTAATTACTAAAATTATGCTTCCCTTTATCCGGTCAGATTTAGCCCAATTTACCGCGTACAAACCTCACCCCAGCAGCGATACAGCCGGAGCTGTCCCCGCGCAATTTGATCGGCTAGATACAAATGAAAGCCCCTATGATTTACCACCTGAGTTAAAAGAGAAGCTGGTCTGGACGTATCAGCAAGTAATTGAAACAAATCGTTATCCCGATGGCGGACATGAAACACTTAAGGATGCGATCGCCGAATACGTCAATGAATCAGCCGGTCTTTCAATATCCAATACTGCCGCCAATATCTCTGTGGGCAATGGTTCAGATGAACTAATTCGTTCTTTATTAATCGCTACCTGTTTAGGAGGAGAAGGTTCAATTCTAGTTGCCAATCCCACTTTCTCTATGTACGGAATTTTGGCACAAACTTTGGGTATTCCTGTAGTGGCGGTGGGTAGAAATGAAACAAATTTTGAAATTGACTTAGAAGCCGCACAGTCTGCCATCGAACAAACTCAAAATCCCCCCATTCGCGTAGTTTTCGTAGTGCATCCCAATTCGCCGACTGCCAATAGTTTAACTGCGGCAGAGTTGGCATGGTTAAAAAGTCTGAGTGAGCATATTTTGGTAGTAATTGATGAAGCTTACTTTGAATTCAGTCAAACTACCTTAGTAGGTGAATTAGCACAGTGCCCCAATTGGGTTATATTACGCACTTTTTCTAAAGCCTTCCGATTGGCATCTCTCCGTGTTGGTTATTGTGTCGCTCATCCCGAAGCGATCGCCATTTTAGAAAAAGTTCGCTTACCTTACAATCTCCCCAGCTTTTCTATAGCAGCAGCATTAGTTGCTTTACAAAACCGCACACTCTTGCTCGAGTCAATTCCCCAAACCCTAAGTGAACGAGCTAAACTCATCGAAATTTTATCCCAGCAACCAGAACTACAAATTACCGCAAGCGCTGCTAACTTTATTTACCTGCGTTTTAAAGCACATGGCTTTAATTCACAAGATGTTGCGTTAAAAACTTTCCACCAGAAACTTAGGACACTCGGCACTCTTGTGCGACACATTAGCGGAGGATTGCGAATCACTGTAGGAACAATAGAGGAAAACACCCGCACCGTTAATCGAGTACAAGCTGCTTTGGCAAATTTGGAATTTTAGTAATTCACTCAATAATTAAATCGGTTGTCCACCTCACTGCCCAAACGGCGTACTATTCCCACTGTTTGTGGCAGCACACCTACTAAAAGAGCAAAGGCAACATCCGGCAAAAGAGCGACTATTTCTGGCGGAAAGTATTGTTCAAATTGATCGAGAATCTTTTGGACGCGCTGCCCAGCTACAGGGTTTTCTGTAATTTGTTTGATCAATCGAATCCACTGTCGCCTAATCAAGTAAGCCTTCTGGCGTTCTTCATTAGATTCGGGAGTTAATAAAGACAGATTACCTATAGGCAGTGCCCTTTGGCAATCACAATCGTAATCCCCACCCACAGCAGCCCCAGGCCCAGCAAACTCTGCATGGTAGCGTTTAAAGAGGATTAATCCATTTCGTCTACGACTATTGACAATGAAAACTTCTCCACTGTGTAAACGTGTAAGGATATCCGAGCCTTGCGACTGCTCAGTTCCATCTGGCATGACAAGAGAGTCAAGGAAACTAGTTTCAGGGTAATAAGTTGATACCATAGATGTCTGATAGCGCCGATGCTGTTCGCTATCCATGTTTTTTAAACTTTCAACGAATTTGGTAGTAGTATGCACTTCAAAACGGAACTAGCTGTTATGTAAAATTAGGTTGTTGAATTCTTTATATTATCAAGAGTCTTTTCATCAATTTGACTAAAATAGTAACAAATAGGCATTGTTTAATAATTTAGTGATCATATTTTATGAGATATAACTCGATTTGTCTTTAAATTCGGAGAGGGTTTTCTTAAAGTTTTTATAAAGATGAATAACTTAATTACAAAGTTATTATGAGCTATTGCTAATTCCCTAAAGGTAATTGTACAGCTATTTTCATTATAATTAATTTATTTATCTATATAAAAAACTTTAAAATATTTGTTATTTCATGACCAATAAAAAAAGACAAAATTTAATATTTAATCATTATAAGTAAATCTTAAAAACTTATATTTTATTAATATGAAGAAGAGTAATAACCGTAAAATCTTCACATCAAATATCATTAAAATAATTATCTGAAGCTATATACATCTAGATATTTAGCTAATCTTGGCTGACTGAGTTTTTAATTAGGTAAGTTTGTGCTTTGATTGTCGATATTGGTGATTGATTTTTTCCAAAGTACTCACAATATCAAAATTTATAATTGCCAAAATAAAATTTAAATAATGGAATCAGCCCTCAGATGCTTGTGCAATAACATTTGGCTTGAGCGCCTTATGAAAAATGTATTCCAATTAGATTCGACTTTATGCACCCGATATCCCAGCTTAAAATAAAGTTGCCTTGCTTGATGGTTATTTTCCAAAACGTGGAGATATAAGTCTTGAAATCCCCACTCACGAGAAACTTTTTCACAGCTAGCCAGTAAGCCTGAAGCCACACCATGTCTCCGGTATTGTGGGTGAACTGCTAAATTGGATAAGTAAGGAAAACCCGTGCCAACCTGGCTCCACGAATCACTGTAACGTACACCCAGTTCCACACTTCCCACTAAATTATTAGCCGCACCAGTAGTCGCTTCAAAGGCGACTAAACACATATGACGCGGCGGGGGTGATGCCATGCGATGCCTTAAGTCTTCGTAAATACCCAGACGTAGTAATGGAAAAGCCCATCCCCACATACCCTGTTGGGAGTGAAAGCTTTCAGCAATAATTTGGGAAACACCTATCAAATCAGCAGGTGTAGCTGTACGAATTTGAAATTGACAGCACGCTGGATCGATTGGCTGTTGCTGGTATGGATGAAAAAACCGATATTTCAAGGCTAGTTTAGTATTGATTTTATTCAACGAAAATTTTTTCAAATATCCTCAAACACCATTTAAACTGAAGAAAAACTATATATCTACCCAGGAGCTTGAACTAAGCTAACTAAGATTGCTAATTCACTTTTGCTTGTGGATCATACAAAGTTTTACAATTTAGTTTGGGACTTTACAGTCTGTAAGTTTGAAAGAGTCTTAGAAGTTACAGCTTCATACATCTACAATCTTAAGTTCAGTAGGTTCAGGTGCATATTTTACTTTAGGTAGGAAGAATATCAGTCTGTTTACCACAAAAGTATCTGTAAATTCGTACAGGTTTATGTAAATGGGTAGACAAATAGCATAACCTGCCCGTAGGCATTACCTAAAAAATTGTTAATTAAGTACACTACCGACAAACTTTGGTTGCAGTACTGAATTTTTTTATGCAATTGCCGCTACACTAACGGGACTTTGATACTAAGTCATAAGAACGGGCTGTACAGTTAGTGGGGAAGAATCTGCAAGATTATCCCTAACTTCTTAACCACTACCACTTGTCTTAATGATAGTTCTGATTGCTAAATTAGAAAGAGGCATTTGTCTAATAGTATACTTTGGCTTTAAATCTTATTGTTTTAGTTTTTCTGACTCTACCATGACTACCATAAATAAAATTTACCTGCAAGTGTTAGTACAACTGCTGCGGAGGGAAAACTTAATATGCAGCTTCATCTGGATTTTTCAGCTAGCTATGAGTGCTGTATGTAGTATCAGGCGTTGCTCACAGGAGGTGAAGCAAGATTTTGCAAGCAAGCATCGACTCCATAACACTAAAACTGACTATGAAAGCAATTACACTGCACCAAAGCAAACAGTAATCGGCATACGCCATTGAGACGAATTACTGTGAGTAAACGCTCCTACACTCAGCAGTCATGTAGCCAAACAGCCTTATTGGTCGAAATGCTCTGCTCTTACCTGACTCAGAAAAATACTTACCTGATCAGATTATTCTTTATCCGACTGCCGTTGCAGCAGGAAAGCGGTGCATGAAATCCCAAGCAAACAGTAAGCCTAAAATTTTGGTTGTCGATGATGAACCAGACAACCTTGACTTGCTTTACCGCACTTTCTATCGCGACTATAAGGTGCTAAGGGCAAACTCTGGCCCTGCGGCACTCGATCTGCTGGCTCAAGAGGGGGAGGTCGCAGTGATCATCTCCGATCAGCGGATGCCGATGATGAGCGGTACAGAATTTTTGAGCCTGACAGCAACTCAATATCCAGATATTATCCGGATTATTTTAACTGGCTACACCGATGTCGAAGACCTGGTGGAAGCAATTAACGCTGGTAAGGTATTTAAATATGTCACCAAACCGTGGGAAGCTGAGGAACTCAAAGCAGTGGTACGCCAAGCTTTGGATACTCACAATATCCTCAAAGCCCGCACCCGCGAACTTACTCGCACACTCCGACAAGAATCGCTGCTGAATACCGTTACAAATACGATTCGCAGTGCTTTAGACTATCGCCAAATTTTGCAGGCGATTGTAGATACGGTGGGTCATATGTTGGAGGTGGATGTTTGCCTGTTGCGTCCCTTCCAAGATGAGCAGTTAGCGGATAAAGGATTCATTTATCAGAAGGCTCTTTCTGAAGAGGCAGGGGAGCACACACAAGCAGAGGTGCAGGCAAATAATTCTTCTGCTGCGTCCTTCTCAACCTCTGCCCCTCTGCCTCTTTTGGCTCAGACTGTGTGGGAAACCCGCGAAGTCCAGGTGATTCACGATGTAACTGATGATGAGCGTATTCACGGTAATACTCCCGAACTCCGCCAACGTGAGGCAGCTTTTATTGCCGCTAACATTTGCTCTAGTTTAGTTGTGCCATTGATCTGCCAACAAGAACTGATGGCAGTGCTAGCACTACATCAGTGTTCTTTGCCTCGCTTCTGGGGGGATGATGAGGTGCAGTTAGTGTTGATGGTGGCGGATCAGGCAGCTTTAGCTTTGTCTCAAGCTTATGCTTACGAACAAGTACGTGCCCTTGCCAAGCGAGAGAGCTTAATTAATACAATTACTAGCGCGATTCGCTCTAGCTTAGACCCCCAAGATATTTTTGCCGCTATCACCCAGCAATTGGGACAAGCTTTACAAGTCGATGGCTGCGTCCTGTCTTTGTGGACAGAGGAAGATGAGTTTGTCGAGTGTGTGGGCTTGTATGAAAGTTTTCAACATTCGGAAAATTTGCGTAGGCACATCTCGCCGCAGTTGCCAGTTCTAGATAATAATCTTAGTAGTAATAATCACCTATCAACTCAGAGATTACCTTATTCTCAATCATCTATACAGGAGAATCCAATCCTGCAACAAATGCTACAGACACATGAACCTGTGGTAATTGGTAATGTGAGCCATTCTCCCTCAGATGTGCAGGGTTTTGATTTGCCTTTAAAAATGCCAGCACGATCGCTAATGTTTGTGCCATTATTGGCTGATGGGAAATGTATCGGTAGTATTACTTTACACGAGGGTAAAAAAGTACGCCGATGGCTGTCATCTGATATCGATTTGGCTAAAGCAGTAGCATCTCAAGCAGCGATCGCTGTGCAGCAGTCACATCTGTATCAAAAAACCCGCCAACAAGCTGAACGCTTACTGGAATTAGACAAACAAAAAACTGAATTTTTCCAAAATATCTCCCATGAGTTTCGCACACCCATCACCTTGATTCAAGGGCCTTTAGAGTCGGCGGTGGCGTCTGGTGAAGGATTATCTTACTCCCAAAGTGCGATCGCCCTGCGTAACTCTCGCCGCCTGCTGCGACTAGTAAATCAACTTTTGGATTTACAACGCCTGGATGCGGGGAGAATGCAGCCTAGTTTCCGCCCTTGCGATCTAGTCGAATTTGTCAGCCAAATTGTTGAATCTTTTCGTCCCTACTGTGAGAAAAAAGGCCTGCATCTCGCCACCCAGTTAGATGAATGTTCTACGGTGTACTTGGATATGGAAAAATTTGACAAGGTGGTTTACAACCTCCTGTCAAATGCCATGAAGTTCACTCCCGAAGGTGGCACAATCAGTGTCAGACTAAAATCTGAACATGATCGTTGCATATTACAAGTACAAGATACTGGAATTGGCATTATTAAAGAACAAATTCCCCACCTATTTGAGCGCTTCCGCCAAGCTGAAGGTTCAGCAAACCGCTCCTATGAAGGCAGTGGTTTGGGTTTAGCTTTAGTTAAAGAATTGGTAGAACTACATGGTGGTCAAGTCACAGTGGAATCAGTTTACGGAGAAGGTACTACCTTTAGTTTATGGCTTGTTAGTGGAAATGCTCATTTACCCGCACAACAAGTACTAGAAACGCGTACTGAACTGAATACAAGCCGAGCTAGTGTAGAATTGGCTGATTTAGAACTGTTAGAGGCAACAACAGACAATATTGAAGATATTACACTAAATTTCTCCCCCAATGTTGATACTCAAGACTCAGCACTTAAGACTCAGCACTCAATTTTAGTTGTAGATGACAACCCGGATTTGCGAACCTATGTATCTGATATTTTCCGCCGCAACGGCTATCATGTACGCACAGCTCGTAACGGTTATGAAGGGCACGGTATAGCTAAGGAAATTATACCCAGCTTGATTGTGACTGATTTAATGATGCCCTTGGTGAGCGGACTTGAGATGATTCAGATGATCCGCAATGAGGAGAAGTTGAAAGGAATACCAATCATTCTGTTGACAGCAAAAGTAGACGAGGAAACCCGCATCGAAGGTACAGAACATGGCGCGGATGCTTATTTAGCAAAACCATTCAATGATCGGGAGCTTTTGGCGGAAGTTCGAAATCTTTTAGCATTGAAGGAAAATGAACGACGAATCGTGGAATTAAATACTTATCTAACAGAATCGGTGTTAAAACGCTTTTTACCGGCTGTATTGGTACAAAAAGCCGCAACTGGAGATTTAACGTTAGATTTGCGCCCAGAACCACGCTTAATTACAGTTTTATTTAGTGACATTGTGGGTTTTACGCAGCTAGCAAATACTCTCAGATCCCGGCGAGTAGCAGAGTTACTAAATGAATATTTAGAAGCCATGACCAAGGTTGTATTTGGCAATGGCGGCACTGTAGATAAATTTATGGGAGATGCTATCTTAGCTTTATACGGAGCGCCGGAAGAACTAACCCCTAATGAACAGGTACGTCGTGCGATCAACACAGCAAGAGCAATGCACCGCTCACTAGCTGACTTGAACCAGCGCTGGCGAGACCAAGGTGTATTCGACGGTGACAAACTTACTAGCGTACAGTTCCGGTGCGGTATCCACCAAGGTACTGCTGTTGTGGGGATGTTTGGTAGCGCTGAACGTGCCGATTATACTGCCATTGGTCCAAGTGTGAATATTGCTGCAAGGTTGCAAGCTGCGGCTGTTCCCGGTACTATCCTGGTTTCTGCGGCTGTGGCAGATTATTTGCAAGAAGAAGAAATTACTAAAGGTAGTCCGTTAGAACTTAAAGGAGTAGATGAAACAGTTTTGACCTTCGCTGTTAAACCAGAGCTAATTGTTAATCGCTAAAATTTAGACTGGTATTTTAAAGCATTACCAATGAGTAAGAGTGCCTAATCATATCCAGTTTCTATAATATGACACCATCAGTTGCAGACAAAACTCCAATTCCAGCGAAGGTCTGGAGGCGACACACCGATCCACCATCTTTGTGGATTTCTGTCGTGATAGGTTCAGTCTCTCTGCACTTGCTGGTGTTCTGGCTGATGCGCTCATCTAATGCATTTAGTCTGTGGTTTCCTCAGCAAAGTCAATCTGCTGTTCCCATTGAATTAATAGACATTGCTCCCAAAACAAAAACAACAGCTAAAACAGTTTCGCCAAAGCCAGCATCCGCAAATCAAAAGTCTGTACCAGCGCGTTCACCACAAACAGCACGAACCATGCCCAGAAATCAAGATTTTGGCGCAGTAAATTCTGCTGATAATCTCCAGCAAAAGAGCCGAACTTACGCCTCTCAACCTCATAAGCAACCCTTTAGCCAATGGAGAGTTCCTACGCCAACGCCGACACCGACATTTACACCTACAGCCACACCGACACCGACACCTACATTTACATCGACCCCAATACCGAAATCTACACTGATACCAACACCGACACCTACAGTTCCAATCGGTAATCTACCTTGGAACCGCCGTCAAGAAATCAAACTGGGAAAGGGAACGCTACTACCAACAGGCATTCCATCAAATCCACCTGTTTCGGAACCTGAAAACAGAGAAACTCCAGCAACTCCGACTAGGGAAACTCCAGCAACTCCGACTAAGGGAACTCCGCCAACCCCGACTAAGGATACTCCGCCAACTCCCACTAGGGAAACTCCAGCAACTCCGACTAAGGAAACTCCACCAACCCCGACTAGAGAAACTTCACCAACTCGAACTAGAGAAACTCCACCAACTCCGACAGAGGGAGCATCGCTAGTAATAGTAGATCCTTTACCTAGAGATGAAATGAGTAACTTGATAGAAACAAGAGGATTTCGACAAGATGCTTTACCTGATGTTATCGCTAGATACAGCGGAAGCACCACAAAACAGTTGGATTCAAGTTTTCTACCAAGCGATTCCGAAGTTAAGCCTGCACAGATCCTTGCTAGCTTAGTAATTGATCACAATGGCAACTTTCAACAGGCTCTAGTTATAGAAATAGAACCAGCAATACAGCAAAGTGAAAAAATCACATATGAGCGAGTTCTCAACGAGGTTTTCAAAACAGAAAACTTTGTTGCTGCTCACAACAACGATGGCACAAAACCAGATTTGAGCAATCTTTTTGTACGGATCACAATCCAAGCTGCCAATTCCAACTAAATACTTGACTTGAATTTTTGCAAAATCTGTGTTAACTTTATAAAGTTGGAAAACTGCGGGCGTAGTTTAGTGGTAAAACTATAGCCTTCCAAGCTATTAATGCGGGTTCGATTCCCGCCGCCCGCTTAGAAAAAGCTCTAAAACGCAATAGTGAATAGAGCGTGAACTGAAACGGTATCTGAATTAAAAAGACTTAGGGCAAAATTCCCTTGTTAAATTAGGTAAAGTTTTAGCAAATTATACTATTACAACAAGTAAGTCTCGGCTTGGTAAAATAACCAGTTAGATAAATAACTATTTCAATTATCCAATGCCTGCTATGTAAGTAAGTGGGCAAGAATAAATTCAACCATGTTACATAATGTAAAATTAATTATATAAATTGGCTTGTAGTAAGCGGCTAGAGCCGCTTACTACAAGCCTTTAATTATTCACGCCACTTATTTAGTTATTACAATATCTACAAGTAGATAATAAATAGCAAATAGCAAGTCGCTCTAATGCTAATACTACGTTAGTCGGTCTATTTTGGAGTGGGTATGTTGTCTTTCCGTAACCAGCTGACGCAAGTCTTATGTTAACAGCTTAATTATTGCTTTTCTTGACTAAGTAACAGTCATAATTGATCAAGCGATCGCCAACCTTGGCAAAGAAATAAAAAACTAGAGGAATATCGCACAGCTTTTATTTTCGAGTATCCCTCATTGTTCTAACATCAACAATGTGAAATATTTCTTTACCCAAATTTGCCACTGACGTAATCTCGGGTATCTTCCTGTTGAGGATTGTTAAAAATATTCTCTGTAAAGTTGTATTCGACCAGATATCCCATTTTGCTGCCCGTTTCTGTCGCCTGTGCATTGAAAAAGGCTGTCATATCAGACACCCGTGCGGCTTGTTGCATATTATGGGTAACGATAATAATGGTATATTGGGACTTCAGTTCTTGGAGTAATTCTTCAACCCGCAAAGTTGAAATTGGGTCAAGAGCAGAGCAGGGTTCATCCATTAGCAAAACCTCTGGTTGAATTGCGAGCGCACGAGCAATGCACAAGCGTTGCTGTTGACCACCAGATATAGATAAACCACTTTGTTTGAGTTTGTGCTTAACTTCATCCCATAAAGCAGCTTGCCGTAAACTCCGCTCTACCAATTCATCCATATCACCGCGATAACCATTAATCCGTGCTCCAAAGGCGATATTTTCATAAATTGACTTTGGAAAGGGGTTAGGCTTTTGAAAAACCATACCAACCCGACGGCGTAATTCTACTGTGTCAATTCTTTTGTCATAAATATCGGTTTCACCAAAGGTAATTCTTCCTTCAATCCGTGCACCAGGAATCAAGTCATTTAAACGGTTAAAACATCTTAGTACAGTGCTTTTACCGCATCCAGAAGGACCAATAAGAGCAGTAATTTTATTTTTGCCAATGTTTAGGTTAACATCACGAACTGCTTTGAAATTACCATAGAAAACAGATAATTGTTCAGCTTGTAAAATATTCTCGGAAGTAGCGGTTTTTGAGCTTGATACCATACAAAAATTTCAGGTAAATCCTGAAAATCTACATTTAAATGAGGTCGATTTATTTAGCGTGACTGCTGGAATTTATTGCGTAAAAATATTGCTGTTGAATTCATTAACAGCAGCACAATCATCAAAACAACAATACCAGCAGCAGCATTCTGGTGAAACTCTACTTGAGGGCGAGAAACCCAGTCAAAAATTTGAATTGGCAGTGCTGTAAAAGAACTTTGCAAACCTTGTGGAGAAAGCTGAGGCAAGAAAGTAATAAACCCAACAGCCCCAATTACAATCAATGGAGCCGTCTCACCGATCGCTCGTGAAAGTGCCAGAATAGTACCGGTAAGTATACCCGGTAAAGCAATGGGGAAAATTTGTTCTCGGATGATTTGCCACCTGTTAGCACCAAGGGCAAAACCTGCTTGTCGCAAACTATCGGGAACCGCACGTAGCGCTTCACGAGTAGTAATGATGATAATTGGTAGAATCAATAAACTTAAAGTTAAAGCACCAGCTAGCACTGTGCGTCCCTTAGTTATTGGTTCCATTACCCGCACAAAAATTTGTAAGCCCAGCAAGCCATAAATAATTGATGGCACTGCGGCTAAATTTGCAATATTGATTTCAATTAACCGAGTAAACCAGTTGTCCTGGGCATACTCTTCTAAGAAAATTCCTGCGCCTACTCCTAAAGGAAATGAAATTAAAGCCGTTATTACTAAGAGCCAAATAGTACCAACTAAGGGAGCTAATACTCCAGAAGAAGAGGCACGACGCGAGGAAAAACTGGTAAGAAAAGACCAATTCAAGCGTCCAACACCGTCAGTTAAGACATCAATGAGCAAAATAGCTAATATCAACAACGCAAATAAAGTTGCAACCCAAGTAGCGATCGCAAAAACTTTGTCAAGGTTGTAGCGTTTATTGATCGATAGGTTAAAGTTCGGATTTGCCCCAGAGTCAGACAGATTTGTAGATTGAATATTGCCCTTTGTCATTCGTATTTCTCCCGGAAGCGACGAACAAACCAGTAACTAAAAATATTTAGGGCTAAGGTTATGAGAAATAAAGTCATACCTACCGCAAAAATAGTTTTATAGGCCAGTGAGCCTGCTGGTGTGTCTCCTTTACTTACTTGGACAATGTATGCTGTCATTGTCTGAATAGGCACTAGCGGATTTAAGCCCAATTGAGGATTTTGACCAGCCGCGATAGTAACAATCATTGTTTCACCAATAGCGCGGGAAATAGCCAAGATAAAAGAAGCTACTATCCCAGATAAAGCCGCTGGTAAAACTACTGAAAGAATTGTTTCCCGCTTAGTTGATCCCAATGCATACGCACCTTCCCGCAAACTACGCGGAACTGAATAAAGAGCGTCTTCACTCAAAGAAGCTACCAGAGGGATAATCGAAATTCCCAATACTATACCTGCACTCAAAGCATTGAATCCCTGCATCCCTGGGATGAATGTTTGAAGAAAGGGTGTAACTGTGAACAATGCAAAGTAACCAAACACAACAGTGGGTACCCCTGCCAATACTTCTAGGGCTGGCTTTAGCCATTTGCGAAGTTTAGCTGGAGCATACTCACTTAAGCAGATGGCAGCTAACAATCCCAGTGGTAGAGCTACTGCGATCGCAATTACAGATATGAGCAATGTGGCGCTAATTAGCACCATGATTCCGAACTGCTTATTAGTAAACAGCGGTGTCCATTGTGTGTCTGTTAAAAACTGCCAGATCGAAACTTCTTGAAAAAATTCAACAGTCTCAAAAATCAGTGTTAAGACAATGCCAATTGTGGTTACAACCGAGATCAAAGCAAACAAGGCGAACAGGACTTTGACGCCAGTTTCTACACGTTTACTCAAAGTCCGATTGGGCTGCCATAAGTTGGAATTACCTGGTTGATTAGATAACGGGTTGTAAGTCATTTGCGGACAACCTCATAAATTCAAACTCTCTTTGTATGTATGGACACACTACCATTCTATGAGAACTGGCCTTAGGCTGGAAATAAAGCTTACTTTCAAGACCATAAGCCTTAAATAAAGCCAGTATAAGCAGACTTTTTTTGATAAGCTCCTACTTCCAGCTACTAGGGCTTAGTGCAAATTGTGCAGATAAACTCGCATTTTCAAACAAGTAATTAGTGGATAACTCTTACTTTTCTTGCTTGAGAAGGTCTTTTAAAGTAACACCCACTTGAGAACCCTTACCCTCAAAAATCGAACCTACTTTTCCACTATTAAAGCGTCCCTGAACTTCAGTCAGTAGATCGCTAGGTAAAGGTACATAGCCCACTTCTGTAACTAGCTTTTGGTTTGCTGGAGCATAATTGAAATCAACAAAAGCCTTGACTTCAGGACGAGTCGCCGCAGTTTTCTTAACGTAGATAAACTCTGGGCGCGAAAGCGGCTGATAAGTACCATCGCCGATGGTTTGTGGACTTGGCTGAACACAGCCCTTACCACCATCAATGCCAACCAGCTTTAACTTCTCTTTGTTGTTCTCATAATAGGCATAGCCAAAGAAGGCTATACCACCTTGATCAGCGCCTACACCCTGTACCAGGGTGTTGTCATCTTCACTAGCAGTGAAATCCCCTCGGCTTTGCCCTTCTTTACCCACAACGGCTTGAGTGAAATAGTCGTAAGTACCAGAGTCAGTACCAGGGCCATACAAACCTATTTTCTGTGCAGGAAATTTCGGGTTAATTTGGTTCCATTGGGTAATTTTGCCTTGAGCCGCAGGTTCCCACATTTTCTTTAGTTCATCAACTTTGAGGCAAGCTGCAAAGTTGTTTTGGGGGTTAACCACTACAGATAGACCATCGTAAGCAATTGGCAATTCAATGTACTCGATATTACCTTTTTTACATAGTTCCACTTCTTCCGGCTTAATGGGGCGGGAAGCATTAGAAATATCAGTTTCACCCGCACAGAATTTCTTGAAGCCGCCACCTGTACCAGAGGAAGCCACAGTAACTTGCACCCCAGGATTAGCCTTTTGAAACTCTTCTGCCATCGCCTCAGAAATAGGATAGACGGTACTAGAACCATCAATCTGGACTTTTCCAGATAAATTTGATCCGGTTGCTGTGTTGGTGGCTGGGGTAGCGCCGCCATCAGCTGCTGGGCTAGAGTTGTTAGAAGCTTGATTATTATCGCCGCAAGAGCCAATACCAATTGCTAGAGCAACCAGGGGAGCAACCAACTGCACCTTTGAAGAGAACATAAGGATCTTTATAAATGATGCTATGGATTAACAGTATGAACATTAGCACCCAAAAGTAAGACAAAGGTTAACAAACGGTTAAGTAAATGCTAATACATACTTATAATTCCTAAAATTAAAGTTAGCAAAGGCACATATTAAGACGGATAAAGCCTTAAAATTATGATACAAATTATACCATTAATTAGTGTTGCACAAAGTAAAATACAAATAATAATTTGGGTACGTTTTAAATATTTTTTTGAGATTGCACATTTTTAAATAAATTTACTGCTATAAATTATCAATTAACAAGCAGCTTTAAGGTAAGGTATTCCGCAGTAAAATTGAAACCCCTCCTTGCCATTTGGGTTCTGCATACCCCTACGGGGAAGGAAGCTAGCAGTATAAGCAAAGCTAAGGTGGGAGAGTTCATAGATTAATGTTTATACTGGTTCCTGTTGGTTTTTTCTTTTGCCTTTCCCTGGTTGTCTGATAAATGTTTGCTGCTTCCAATCAATTACTATGGTCTATGATTGGCTTACTCCTGACAATGGGTGGTACTTTCCTAGAAGCTTATGGCATCACCTTACCCTGGAGTTGGAGTAGGCACGGAATTCAGACTTTTTCTTTAGGTGTCACTTTTCAAATTGGTGCAGTGCTACTGGTAGGTTGCTTAGGGGGCAAAAATGCCGGTGCCCTGTCGCAAATTGCTTATTTAGTGATGGGTTTAACGTTATTACCAGTATTTGCCGATGGCGGCGGTATCGGTTATATCAAGTTATCTCAATTTGGCTATTTGCTAGGCTTTATTCCTGGAGCTTGGATTTGTGGTTTGTTCGCTTTTAAAGCTAGACCTCGACTGGAAACTCTCGCCTTTAGTTGCATCTGTGGCTTGTTAACTCTCCATCTATGCGGTATTACTTATTTGATTATTAGCTATATTTTTCAGTGGAAAGGCACAGAAAATCTACCCTTGATGCAAGCAATCCTCAGATATTCCTGGTTTGCACTACCAGGGCAACTAACTGTGGTCTGTGCCGTTACTGTAATAGCATATGTATTGCGTCATTTAATGTTTTATTAATTTATTGTCCTTCGTCCTTTGTCATTTGTCAAAAGCTCATGACCAATGAATGACCCTTACGCGTGACGCTCGTTTGCCTTCGGTGTCTCCCCTTGGGAAAGGAATTGCTAACGCTACGTTATCACCAGTAGCTCCTATGAGCGGCTGCGTTGGGTAGGCAATGCCCAACTTGTATCCCTCCTGGGAAGGAAGGCAAGCTACGCGCAACATCTCCCCTTGGGAGAAGGAACTGACGTGGTTTCTACACAACTTGCTACAACTTTAGGAGAGTTCCTAACGCAATGGCTCGCCTTCTCCCCAAGGGAGGAACAGCAACTGTGCTGCCTCAATAATGACCAATGACCAATGACTAATTCACCATGCGTTTAAAAAATCGCCTTTTCTGGATCGCTGCCTTCATAGCTTTTTTCTTAGACCAAATAACAAAATACTGGGTGGTGCAAACCTTTAGCTTAGGGCAGACACTACCACTCTTACCTGGGATATTTCACTTCACCTATGTCACTAACACTGGTGCCGCTTTTAGTCTGTTAAGTGGGAAAGTAGAGTGGTTGCGATGGCTATCTTTAGGAGTGAGTTTAGTATTGATAGCGTTGGCCTTGTTTGGCCCAACGTTAAACTTATGGGATCAGTTGGGCTATGGCTTGATTTTAGGTGGAGCTATGGGCAACGGTATTGATCGCTTTGTTTTAGGCTACGTCGTTGATTTTCTTGATTTTCGCCTGATTAACTTTGCTGTATTTAATGTGGCTGACTCATTTATCAGTATTGGTATTGTTTGCCTGTTAATTGCTTCCTTGCAAAAAACACCAACTTCAACTGGCAGGTCGCATTAAACTATTAAGCCTGGGATGATTAATCCCAGGCTATCGATTTTTGAAATCCTTGCTCAGTCTTATATGCGAGGACTTAATTTATTGGTTTTAGCGATTTTGATTTTTCATCTTATACCAGTTCACATAACTGGTGTAAGAAGTCAAGATGCACTGACAATCGCTGAAGACAAACTAGTATTCAGATTATGCCCCAGCTTTTAATTTAATTACCTGGGGTAGGAGTGTTTGGCGAACTAGAGCCTGGAATTGTACTCGGAGAACTCATACCTGGTTCGGTAGTGCTGCCAGGAGTACCAGACTCAGGTGAAGTTGAGCTTCCTGGTTCGGTAGTGCTACCAGGAGTACCAGGTTCATTTGGGGTGACGGTTCCTGGTGCTGGAGTTAAGTTGCTAGGAGTGCCAGGTTCAGTTGGGGTGATGGTTCCTGGTGCAGTTGTGCTACCAGGAGTGCCAGGTTCAGTTGGGGTGACGGTTCCTGGTGCTGGAGTTAAATTGCTAGGAGTGCCAGGTTCAGTTGGGGTGATGGTTCCTGGTGCAGTTGTGCTATCAGGAGTGGTGGTGCTATCAGGAGTTGTGCTATCGGGCGTGGTGGTGCTATCAGGCGTGGTTTCTGCCGGAACTGTAGTGCTACCAGGAGCGCTAGGGGTGACTGCTGTGCCACCGGAACAACGGGAATTGAGTGGAAAATACTCGCACAGAATTTTCATTCCTTCTGGCGACATCTTGATTTCCGTTGGTGCATTAGTAGAGTCGCTACTGGATTGGGCTATGGGGGATTTACTGGATTCGGCTACGGCAATATTAGTGGTGAATGCCAAAGATAAAGCCGCACCAATCAGAGTCAGAGATTTTCCCATCATTCTGTAATTAACCTAAACGGAACACTCGGCCCATTAAAACAGACAATGAGATTTAGAAAATCTTCCTAAATGAATATATTTAGGTTTGTTTCAAAATATATGGATATGTAAAATTGGTAAAAATTAAATCTGCTGTCTCCTGATAACTAGTGTTTATAAATACAACAATAAATGTAATGACTGTAGTTATATAACTAGCAATATTATATAAAATGAGCCTTTGAGAATGGAGAAAAAAATGTGCCTCTGTAAATAAGTTACAAAAATAACAAACTAATTCTGGACTTAAGCTGGTTACAAGTATAAATTAGCTCAAAAAGTACCGTATAAAAAATTTATGCTTTGGCTTATGAGTAAAATGATGAAAGACTAACATCTAAAATTGTAATTCGCCCGATTCTTCACTAAAAACTGTGATGTGAATAGCCGATGAGTTTTCCCCAACCCCCTCAAAAGCCACAAACGTTACTTGGTCAACTGACTCAAGCAGTACATACTATTCAAGCTAGGGTCGATTTTTCTAAATTGGCGCTCAAGCCTAATGCCAAAGTACCGGAACTCTGGGTGCAGGATGCGGGGGCGGATAAGGCAGAGGTATATCCACTGTTGGGCGATCGCTATATTCTAGGTCGTAGCTCCAAATCCAGCGATATCGTCATCCGTAACCCTGTTGTCAGCCAAATTCACCTATCGCTATCGCGGAATTCTACTCAGCGCACACCAGTTTTCGTCATCAAAGACGAAAACTCTACCAATGGCATTTATCGGGGCAAGCGTCGTGTTAATTCCCTGGAACTGCGTCACGGCGATATTCTTACTCTGGGCCCCCCAGAACTCGCCGCTTCTGTGCGGTTGCAATACGTCGATCCACCAGCTTGGTATGTCAAAGCTGCCAGTTGGACAGCTTATGGTGTTGGCGGTGTTAGTGCCCTGTTAGCGTTAGTGATTGGCGTAGAATGGCTAAAATTTCAAGTTAAACCACTACCTACAGCTACACGCGCTCCAGTAGTTGTTTACGCCCGTGATGGAGCCACTCCCCTAAGAGAGCCTCGGACTACCTCTCATGTAGACATGAAGCGATTAGAGGAATTTGGCCCTTATTTACCTGCTGCGGTAGTGGCTTCAGAAGATAGTCGTTACTACTGGCACTTTGGGGTTGACCCTCTGGGGATTTTACGAGCCGTGTTGATCAATAGCCGCAGCGGAGATGTGCAACAAGGAGCCAGCACTGTTACCCAGCAAGTTGCCCGCAGTTTGTTCCGCGAGTATGTAGGAAGACAGGATACCCTTGGACGCAAATTGCGAGAGGCAATTGTTGCCTTGAAGCTCGAAACCTTTTACAGCAAAGATGAAATTTTGCTGATGTACTTAAATCGGGTTTTTTTGGGGGGAGATACCTCTGGCTTTGAGGATGCAGCCCGGTACTACTTTGAGAAGTCGGCTAAAGAATTAACTTTGGCAGAAGCAGCAACTTTGGTAGGAATTTTACCTGCTCCCAACGCTTTCGATTTCTGTGGGGATGGGCCAAATAAGCTAGAAGCAGCTGAATACCGGAATCGCGTGATTAAGCGGTTGCTGGAGATGGGCAAAATTAAACCTGAAGATGCGAACCGAGCTAGACGCTCCACTGTTCAAGTTAGTCCTAAAGTCTGTGAACAGCAAGCTAAGACGATCGCTCCTTATTTTTACAGTTACGTCTTCTCTGAGCTTGAATCAATCTTGGGGGAGGGAGCCGCAAGAGAAGGAAATTATATCATTGAAACAAAGCTTGATCCAGCGATACAGAGCCAAGCAGAAGCAGCATTGAATAATTCAGTGAACAACGCCGGTAGAAATTTTAATTTTTCTCAAGGGGCGGTGGTCACACTTGACTCTAGTACAGGCAGTATCCTGGCAATGGTGGGCGGGGCTGATTACAGGAAAAGTCAGTTCAATCGTGCTGTTCAAGCCAAAAGACAACCAGGTTCCACCTTCAAAATTTTTGCTTACACCGCCGCTATTCAACAGGGAATTTCAGAATCAAAAAGTTATTCTTGCGCCGCTTTACCTTGGCAAGGCTTTACTTATAAACCCTGTCGTGCTGGTGCTGGCGCTAGTTTAGATATTGCCACCGGGCTGGCTCTTTCAGAAAATCCCATCGCCCTGCGAGTTGCCAGAGAAGTCGGGCTGAATAGAGTCGTGGCAATGGCGCAGCGTTTGGGAATAAAATCAACCCTTGATCCAGTTCCTGGCTTAGTATTAGGTCAAAGTGTGGTCAATGTTTTGGAAATGACTGGTGCTTTTGGCGCTATTGGCAATCGTGGTGTGTGGAATCCTCCCCATGCGATTAACCGAATTTTAGACAGTGGTGATTGCCGCGATCGCAATGATATCAAAACCTGCCGTGTAATCTACTCCTTCGATCAAGATCCAGATGCCAACAAACGAGTGCTGGCAAATGGTGTAGCCGATGAGATGACTAGTTTGATGCGTGGCGTAGTCACAAGAGGTACTGGTCGTAGTGCTGCAATTGGACTGGGGGAAGCTGGAAAAACAGGCACGACTGATAAAAACGTTGACTTATGGTTCATAGGTTTTATCCCCAGTCGGCGGCTTGTGACTGGTGTCTGGCTGGGAAACGACAATAATTCCCCTACATCTGGTAGCAGCGCTCAAGCAGCTCAGTTGTGGGGAAATTATATGCGGAGAATTACAAGGTAAATTCGTAATTTGTAATTTCATAGTTCAAAATTACGAATTACGAATTATGAATTATTATTGATATCCCCGCCAAGGAATAACTTCCAGCGTACCGCTAGGCTTAAATATCACTTGGAAGTGGGCAAGAGGTTCTTTATCGTTGGGAGCTGCGACGTTGGAACCGTATATAGCGTTGAACATTTTAGGAAGGGGTGTTTCTCGGAAATAGTCAAAGGCGACTTGGTTGAGTGGTTCATAGTCAGCAATTACTCCTTCTTTGTTGACTGCCACCCGATATTTCAAATCTCGCGTAAAGGTGGGAGTACCACTCCAGGTTTGGCGAACTGTACTATAAAGCTTTTGGTTTAAACCTTTGACTATGTTAGAGTCAGTAATTTTTGTGCCGACAACCTCTGGTGTTCTAGCATATCCCCGCCAAGGGCTAACTTCTAACACACCTTTTGTAGTAAACACTACTCGAAATTGGGCGATCGGTTCATTGGAAATGGGAGCGCGGTTAGCTGGATTGTAAAGTACGTTAGGCAGAGGAGTTTGTCCCACTCCTAGATTTGCTTCTTTATTCAACGCTTTATAACCAACGATCGCTCCATCCGCAGCTACACCCAGACGATAGATCAAATCCTGTTGCAATCCTGAGCGATTAGTCCAAGCTGGATGAACCTGGTTGTAAACTTGACGATTCAATGCACGTAACTGGGATGGATCAGTAATTTCTGGAACTGTATTTAAAAGTGCTTCTAAATCTTTAACTGTCGGCTTTGTATTAGCTGTGGGCGTTGGTGTCGGGGTTACAGCTGCGAAGGGAGTTGCAGCAGCTGATGCTGGAGGAGTGATATTGTTTGTTGTAGAGCTAGTTTGCTCATCTGGTTTAGGCTGCGGTGGACGCATTTGAGGAGGTGGAATCAAGTTAAAGGCGATCGCTGCTACTGCTAAACTTGACACACCCACAGCAGCAGGTACAGCCTGCCTGATTAAAGCCTGACTAGCACCGCCATAGCGTCTGGTAACTGGTTGTAGTTCTAGAGAAAGTTCAGGTAAAGTTTGGCTATCGGCAAAAAACTGATCCACTGCTTCCACTAAATCAAACAACTGTACCGTATTCAAATCTATTTCAATAGGCGGCCGTTTGGAATTGTTAGAGTGATCAAACCCTTCTGGAGAGCCTTCTGAATGTATAATCAACCTGTGTCGGTTGCTGTCAATTTTCTGAAACTCTACTAGTTCCGATTCCTGGTTGTGTGCTTGCGGATTGGGTACACTACTTAAAAATTCTTGGGCATAGCCACTAACAGCCCTCACCAAACTTTCAAAAAATTCCCGCCCTCCCGTTAGGGGTTGGTTGTAACCAGATAAATAACATTCTGCATTTACCAATATTGATAATTCCGGGCGCATTTCCTGGAAGTGTGCAGCCCTAGTGACATCACTTAACCCTTCTAAAAGCAGTGTACAATTAGGCAAACTGTACTTACGTTGAATATTCATTCCACTTCACCGTCAAAAAGACTAATCCAGAACCGCTGCATTCCAGCTGTACCAGTACAAAATAATAATTGTCCTAACAAATTTATAGCTAGCTCATCTAATTTTTCATCAGAACTTAATGCTAGTACACCAGAACGTCGAGCATTCATCCGGCTCTTAAAATGCGCTCTAAACCGCTCTAGGTAATTAGATAGGCGCAAATTCTGTTCTAATGGAATCTGCTTTTCTTCCATTTGTTGACATATCATTAGTAACTGGCGAATCACAACAGTTAAACGCCGCGCTATGTAGCAAGCAATGACTACCAGAGCTTTTGCTTCCATAATAGTTAAGGGACGGCGCATGTGCGCTCTCCGTAGCGGATTAGAGCTACGCATCCGCCATAAATTCACCCTGTCTTTAACAATTCCTTTTAGATCCAACTCTTGAGCAAAAGACAGGATTGCTTCCGAACCACCAAGCTCTAAAGCTTCAATTGCCAATAAAATTAAGTCAATTTGCAGCCTAGTTCTCCGAGGACACGTCTTGGAAGCGATCGCAGGATCTGGTAGAGTGTCCAGAATCATCGGCAGTGACTCTTGGGCTGCACTGTTGAACGGCGTTAAACTTGCTGAGACATTCATTCTATAAATACCTTGTGCGGTTCCAACAGACTAGGTAAAACAAATTTAAGATTCGGTAGCCAAACAAGAACATTAGACTTGTAGTAGTAGCATAACTACCTGATATATACATTACTTAACTCTTTCTACTCAAAGTTTTCCCTATATTGAAATCAAAGTTTTAAAACATAAGTTAATTCACCCCATTTATTTAGTGCAATACCTTTTCTAGCTTGGTTTAGATTCTAATTATCGTCAATAAAGAACGAAGCTTCAGCCTCGAACCCCAGCGTATGACATTATAGTGTACGATTTTTCAGGTATCTGAAAATTGGAGACTAAGGAATAAAGGCTGGAGCTAGAGACTCAGTACTGATGACTCGGTACTAAGATAGTTATGAATTTAAATTAATAATTCCTCACTCTTCACTCCTAGCTTTCCCTACTCCCCACTCCCTACTCCCCATCCCCTGTTTTATGGATTTGAAGTCTCTCGTTCGTGACATCCCAGATTTCCCCAAACCCGGAATTTTATTTCGGGATATTACTACGCTGCTGCGCGATCCAGTGGGACTGCGCTACACTATTGACTTTTTAACACAAAAATGCAATGAAGCTGAAATAAGGGCAGATTATGTCATTGGGATGGAGTCGAGGGGATTTATTTTTGGCTCACCTCTGGCTTATCAATTAGGAGCTGGTTTTATTCCCGTTCGCAAAAAAGGTAAGTTACCAGCAGCTGTTCACTCAATTGAATATGAACTAGAGTATGGTACAGACTGCCTGGAAGTACACCAAGACGCTTTACACCAAGGTAGCCGAGTTTTGATTGTGGACGATTTGATTGCCACGGGCGGAACTGCGAGTGCGACAGCAAAGTTGGTGCAAAAGATTGGCTGCGAACTAGTAGGGTTTGGGTTTATTATCGAGCTACGGGATTTACAAGGACGGACATATTTGCCGGACGTGCCAATTATCTCCCTAATTGAATATTAGTCATGGGTCATTAGTCATTGGTTATTAGTCACCAGACAAAGGACAAGTGGCAAAAGACAACTGACATAGACGCTCAAAGGGCGGCTTCCCGTAGGGTAGGAAAAAGGACAAAGGACAAAGGACAAATGACATCTACAAAAATTTCCTTGGAGACAGGTCGAGATTGGCTAATAACGCTAGTCACAAGTGAAACTTTTGTTTATGTGGTAAAGCGGATATTGCAGGCACTACTGACTTTGTTGCTAGCGTCAGCGTTGTCGTTTTTCATTATTCAGCTCGCTCCAGGTGATTATGTAGATACGCTGCGGCAAAACCCGAAGATATCGCCAGAAAGAATTGAAGAAATCAAACGGCAGTTTGGTTTGGATAAGTCTTGGCTAGAACAATTTTGGCTGTGGCTATGGCGAATCTTGACAAAGGGAGATTTTGGCACGAGTTTTATTTATCAACGTTCAGTATCGTCGCTGTTGTGGGAACGGGTACCAGCGACTTTGCTATTAGCGATCGCATCTTTAATTGTCACATGGGCGATCGCCATCCCTCTAGGGATCTTTGCTGCTGTTAACCAAAATAAGCTAGCAGACCGGATTTTACAGGTGATTAGTTATGCCGGACAAGGCTTTCCCAGTTTCATAACTGCCTTAGCGTTGTTGGTTTTAGCCCAAATCACCTCGCCCTTATTCCCAGTGGGTAGTATGACTAGCATCAATCACTCGGAATTGTCGTGGTTCGGCAGAATCTTAGATATCGGCTGGCACATGATTTTACCCACCATCGCCCTCTCAATTACTAGTTTTGCTGGTTTACAACGCATCACTCGCGGCGAATTATTGGATGTTCTGCGTCAAGATTACATCCAAACGGCTCGTGCCAAAGGATTGCCAGAAAACCGCGTTATCTACGTTCATGCTCTCCGCAATGCGATAAATCCCTTAATTACCTTATTAGGTTTTGAATTAGCTGGTTTATTAAATGGTGCCTTTATTGCCGAGTTTTTCTTCAACTGGCCTGGTTTAGGGAGGTTGGCTCTACAGGCTTTACAGGCTCAAGATTTATATTTGTTAATGGCAAGCTTGGTAATGGGCGCAGTCTTGCTGATTGCTGGTAATTTAATCGCCGATTTAATGTTAAAAGCCGCCGATCCACGCATTCGCCTAGAAAATCTCAATTAGTCATTAGTCATTGGTCATTAGTCGTTAGTTACTGTCCTTTGCTCCCCCTGCTCCCCTACTCTCCCCATTCCTATCCCCATGCTGTCCGAAGTCTATTACTTGGTGCGCTCAAAAACTGACGGTAATTATCTCATAGCTCGTCCTAACGCCGAAGCATCAGGTTATTTATTGCTGTTTCGAGAAAACTTTGATGCCTTAAGTTATCTGAACACCCACGCGTCAGAAGTGGCAAACCGCTTTACTGTGGAATCTATTCCAGGTACACAGTTGGGAAACTTGCTCAAACGTTGGGGTTTTAGCGGTGTGGGTATTGTGACTGACCCGTTATTGCCCAAAGTTGAGTTTTTGCAGCACAGTTAAGCTAATTACAGCAGATTGCAACATGTTGTGCCCCTACCTGTGTACTTCATTTACTTGAAATAGGCTGTATGTAAACTTGTATTAAGTAAATAAGGATGCGATCGCACAAGTAAAATTAGGCAATATGGGTGAGTTCAACTCATCACCATTGAACAACGTACCAACTAACTTTAAACTCGCTTGTTCACGTCGATAAACTTCCACCTGTTGCTTACGCCAATCTACAATCCAATATTCTCTGACACCTCTTGCTGAGTAAAGCTTTAATTTAAGTTCCCTGTCCCGTTTTTCGTTTTCAATACCAGCAGATAGAACCTCTACTACCAGTTCTGGCGCACCCGTCAAATGCCCCGCCTCGTCCAAAAGCAGGGGTAATCTCTCATTACTAGCCCAGACAACATCAGGAATGACATTATCATTCTCGCCAAAAATTATTCCTGGAGCAGTCACAACTTCTCCCAAACCACTAGTCTGTGACCAATTATCCAAAGAAGTGCTAATTCTGACACAAGTTTTTTGATGGTTCCAGTGAGGCGCTCTGGTCACAAACAATTCTCCGTCAATAATTTCATAGCGGTTCCCGTTATCTGGAAACAACTCTAAATCGGCGGTAGTCCAGCGCACTGTCTCAGATATCGGCTGGTTCATAGACCATCTTCTGTTAGGGGATTTACCTATTTTAGACGGATTGGGCATGGGAAAGAGGCAGAGGGGCGGGGTGCGGGGGGCAGAGGGGAAAATTCT
>NZ_WBKL01000134.1:0-16182 GCF_015714705.1 Nostoc sp. NZL
CCCCCGCCCCCTGCCCCTTGTCCTCTTCCTTGACCAATGACCAATGACTAATGACTAATCCAATAGAAGTCCGTAATCCCCGAACTGGCAAATTTGACTACGTAATTATCCCGCCGCCTCCAAGGCTGCTAGCACAACAATGTAAGCGCACCCGCAGAGGGCAAGTTCGCTGGCAGCAACTAGGTTTAGAAGGTAGAATTGAAGCCTTACAGCAGTGGAAGGAAGCGATATTAACAGGGCGCGATCGCTTAACTGAGGCTTTGGTAAATGATACAGGAAGATTATCGACCTCAATATTGGAAATAGATTCTTTTCTCTCTAGCATTGATCGCTGGTGTAAGTTAGCACCGGACTTGCTGCAAGAATCTGCAAAAAACACAGCAATTCCATTTATCGCCTTGCAACAAACATCCGTTCCTTACCCCCTAGTTGGGATAATTAGCCCGTGGAATTTTCCACTGTTGCTGTCTACCATTGATACCATTCCAGCATTACTGGCGGGTTGTGCCGTCATTGTCAAACCCAGTGAAATTGCTCCCCGCTTCGTAGCACCACTGAAAACAGCACTCAGCGCCGTTCCTGAATTGCGCGATGTATTAACTTTTGTTGAAGGAGCAGGCGCAACCGGATCTGATTTGATTGAGAATGTAGATTTGGTATGCTTTACAGGCAGTGTAGCAACGGGGCGGAAAGTAGCAGAAGCGGCTGCGAAACGGTTTATTCCAGCTTTTTTGGAATTAGGAGGAAAAGATCCTGCGATCGTTTTAGAATCAGCCAATTTAGAATTAGCAACCTCAGCAATCTTATGGGGTTCCGTCGTCAACACCGGACAGTCGTGCTTATCAATTGAGCGGATTTACGTTGCTGAATCAATATTTGAAAAGTTTTACCATCAACTAGTAGCCAAAGCTTATCGCCTTCAACTAGCCTACCCCACAGTTGAAAGTGGAGAAATTGGCCCCATCATCGCTGAAAGACAAGCAGCAATTATTAGCAGCCATCTCCTAGATGCAGTTGAAAAGGGAGCAGTAATTCACTGCGGCGGTGTAATTGAAGATTTAGGTGGGGGTTGGTGGTGTCGTCCGACAGTTCTCACCCAGGTTAATCACTCCATGAAAGTGATGACCGAAGAGACGTTCGGCCCCATTATGCCAATCATGCCTTTTTCCACAGTAGAGGAAGCGGTATCTTTAGCAAACGATTCTATTTATGGATTGAGTGCTGCTGTCTTTGCCTCAGAAGCCGAAGCCTTAGAAATTGCCCAGCAGATAGATGCAGGTGCCATCAGTATCAACGATGCTGCACTCACCGCCATCATGCACGAGGGAGAGAAAAACGCCTTCAAATTTTCTGGTATGGGAGGCTCACGCATGGGTGCGGCGGCGCTGAAACGGTTCATGCGAAAAAAAGCTATTTTGATTAAAACTAACGATACTAATGACCCTTGGTGGTTTGAGAATGGGGAGTGACCAATGCCATCATCACTATGCAACTCATTACCGTAACCAATGGCGATCGCTTCTGCCACAGTTTCGTCTACGATAACCAAAGCATCTGGAATAATTTTGATAGTTTTGGTTCAGAACACGAGTCCGTTTGTTGAAAACACGAGTCCGTTCGTTGAAAACACGAGTCTGTTCATTGAAAACACGAGTCCGTTCGTTGAAAACACGAGTCCGTTTGTTGAAAACACGAGTCCATTTATTGAAAACACGAGTCCATTTATTGAAAACACGAGTCCGTTTATTGAAAACACAAGTCTGTTTGTTTACTTGGTGAGTGGTGTGGTGTTGAAGTATGGCAAAGACAGCCGGGAATATGAGATGACAGGCATCGCTGCTCGTTTCCTTGTCGTTTAACAATAAGTTGCACACTATAATAAATAGGGCGATAAAATGCTTTACTTGGAAGCTTGCCTGTATGTCTTATCCGAAACTAAGTGACGAAGAAATTATCCAACGTGGTAAAGAATTCTACGAAAAACATATCCGTCCCCAAGTTGAGACAGTAGAGAATATTGGCAAATTAATTTCCATCAATGTTGAAACAGGTGAATATGAAATTGGTGATGATTTGTTGGTAACAAGCCGTCGTTTGCAAGCCAAACAGCCCGATGCAGCAATTTGGGCAGAAAGGATTGGTTATGATGCCGTGTATGCTGTTGGTGGTTCATTAGTCAGGACGGTACAGTGATACACGGGACGGTGGTTGGGCTTCAAGCACGAATGAGTGTCTTGGTTCGTTTGGAAGACAAGTCAGATGTAGAAATTGAGTTTGTTATTGATACGGGGTTTGAAGGTTTTCTTACCTTGCCACCCGATCTGGTTGCAAAACTTAGCTTGCCATATATTGCTAAAATTCAAGCAAATCTTGCCGACAACTCCAAAACTATAACAAATGCTCATGCAATAAAGATTGTTTGGAACGGTGCGGAGCGAGAAGTTATTGTGTTGGCGATGGGTCGTCGTCCTCTCCAGGGAACTGCACTACTTGCAGATTCTCATCTCAGCATTGATTTTTATGAAGGTGGTACTGTCCTGGTTGATGAAATTTTGTAATCTTGTCAAAGTAAGGCATTCACGGTGAATCATGCCCATTGCTTGGCCATTGCATCAATGCTTCAATTTTGGCATCTCTTACTATATCTAGAATTAGGAAGTTGCCTTCAAACTATTCAGAAAACCTATAGGTCAATTTCTACAATAGCGTTACACTCTATAACGGACTAAGCCTTGATGTAGATTCTGTAACGCCTGATGAACCTAGCCGATATCCTCAAAGACTCAAACTACAAACTGTCGCAGTTTACTGCGGCGGAAATTGAGCAGTTAGAGCAGAGCATTACTCTGAAAGCAACCAAAAGTGGCGAAGTGCCTTATATCGTTTGTTTGGTGCGTCAGAAGGCAATTAAGCTTACACCAGAGGAAGCAATTCGGCAGCTATATTTACAGGTTTTGAATAAACGTCTCCACTATCCCCTCAGTCGTATTCAAGTTGAGTATGGGGTGAACTTTGGGCGCGAGGTGAAACGGGCAGACATTGTGGTGATGGACAAAGACCGTCCAAACACGGTGTATATGCTGGTGGAGCTAAAAAAGCCGAAGCTCAAAGACGGGAAGGATCAGCTTCGCTCTTACTGCAATGCCACAGGTGCGCCGATCGCAATTTGGACGAATGGCGATCAAATTTCTTACTACCAGCGCAAAGATCCCAATTATTTTGAAGATATCCCCGGTTTGCCCAATGCTAATCAAACCTTGGCAGATATTCTTCAGATTAAGTTCACGCTGGAAGACTTGATTGCTAATGACAAGTTGATCAAGGAGAATAAATCTCTCAAAACTCTGATCGAAGAAATGGAAGATGAGGTGCTGGCGAATGCTGGGGTTGATGTCTTTGAGGAACTGTTTAAGCTGATTTTTACGAAGCTCTATGATGAGTGGTATTCTGGGCAGGGCAACCGCCGTAAAACCCGTTCTCTAGAGTTTCGCAATACGGGACAAACAGAAGCGGCACTCAAAACCAAAATTCAGGATTTGTTTGATGGGGCAAAGAAAAAGTGGGAAGGGGTGTTTAGTGAAGATGCTAAAATTAGCCTCACGCCTTCGCATTTGTCGGTTTGTGTGTCGTCCTTGGAGAATGTGAAACTGTTTAACTCCAATCTGGATGTAATCGATGAAGCCTTTGAGTATTTGATTAACCAGAGCAGTAAAGGGGATAAAGGGCAATATTTCACGCCGCGCTATGTGATTGATATGTGCGTGAAAATGCTCAATCCCCAAGAGGATGAGTACATGATTGATACGGCGGCGGGGTCATCTGGATTTCCGGTGCATACGATTTTTCATGTGTGGCGGCAGATTTTGGCGGATGAGGGGTTGCAGGCGAGTCATTTGTTTTCGTTGGAAGATAAGCCACCCCGTTGTAGTGAATATGTAGAAGAGAAGGTGTTTGCCATAGACTTTGATGAAAAGGCGGTGCGGGTGGCGCGGACGCTGAACTTGATTGCGGGGGATGGGCAGACAAATGTATTGCACCTGAACACCCTGGACTATGAACTGTGGAATGAAGTAACGGAACAAGAAGAATGGGATAACATTTATAATGCTGGGTTCAAACGGCTGAAACGGTTGCGACCGAAAGGGAATAAAGATTTTCGAGAGTTTCAGTTTGATGTGTTGATGGCGAATCCGCCCTTTGCCGGAGATATCAAAGAACCGCGCATGATTGCCCGCTATGATTTGGCAAAGAAGCCGGATGGTAAGTGGCAAAGCAAGGTTGGGCGCGATATTTTGTTTATTGAGCGCAATTTGGACTTTTTGAAACCGGGGGGTAGAATGGCGATCGTGTTGCCCCAAGGACGGTTTAACAATTCATCGGATAAGAATATTCGAGATTTCATTGCCGAACGCTGCCGGATTTTGGCGGTGGTGGGGCTGCATGGCAATACATTTAAGCCGCACACGGGTACAAAGACTTCGGTGCTGTTTGTGCAGAAGTGGAATGATGACCCGAAGGTGGGCGCACTCTGTCCTCGACAGGATGACTACAACATCTTTTTTGCGACGATGCGGAAATCGGGCAAAGATAATTCTGGGGATAAAATCTGGCGCAAACTTTCATCGTCTACTTCACCGCCTGATGATGAACTCAGTGAATTGATGCCGCCTTCTCCGATGCAGCGAGTGGTTGGGGTGGAGGGCGATTTTTTGCAAGATGTTCACGGTCATTTAGTGGTGGATCATGATTTGTATAACCACGAAGGACTAACGGAAGACGGCATTGCGGAAGCGTTTATTGAGTTTGCCAAAAAGGAGAAGCTCAGTTTTTTTGAATCCAGCCCATCTGTTACGCCGTTTGATGCTGTGAGGTATCAACGGTTAATGGATGGGCTGGAAGCAGTTGAAGTTTTGTTTGGTGAAACCTTAGAAAACAAAGATTTTAGAATCGATAGTGAATTTCACAGAAGACCACCTATTCAAAATCCAAATTATAGTTATGTAGATGTTGCTGAAACCCTAACTTTTGTGCAGTACGGAATCTCAATAGATATGAATGAAGAAGGTGAAGGCACAAAAATATACAGGATGAATGAAATTCATAATATGCTCTGCGACACCGAGGTTTCTAAGTTTGCAGATATTTCTTCTGTAGATATAGAAGCTTTCAAACTCAAAGACAGGGATATTCTATTCAATAGAACAAATTCTTTTGAATTCGTTGGAAGAACAGGCATATTTAGAAATTTCTCCGATGAAGATTTAGTTTTCGCATCTTATCTAATACGAGTAAGAACTGACGAGTCAAAGATTTTACCTGAATATTTAGTCGCATTCTTAAATTCTAGTTTAGGAATTTGGGATATAAAGAGACGGGCTAGAATTTCAATCAACCAGTCAAATGTCAATGCTCAAGAACTAGCAGCAATAAAAATTCCTCTGTTGAATCTAGAATTTCAATCAAGACTCAATAAATTATTTGAACAAGCACACTACGATCGATTAAAAGCAATAGAAATCTATCAACAAGCTGAGGATTTGCTATTGTCGGAGCTTGGCTTGAAGGACTGGCAACCAACGGAAGAAACCATTTCCATCAAGAGTTTTACTGAGTCGTTCCTGTCCTCTGGTCGCTTCGATGCTGAGTATTACCAGCCCAAATTTGACCAATTAATTGAACGACTTGAAGAAAAGGTTAAATTAACGCCCCTTGGTAATTTACTCACCCTTAATCAACGAGGAAAACAACCTCAATACATTGAAGATGAAAACGAGTATGAGTTAGGTTTACCTGTTGTCAATTCCAGGCACGTTCGAGAAGGCGAAGTCATCCTGACAGACGACAATCGCTATGCTTATCTGCCAAAAAATGATAATCCGCTTACAATTCAAACTGATGATGTTCTAATCAACGGTACAGGTATCGGCACAATTGGGCGCTGTGCGCCTTATCTCTATGAACAAGAAGCTTTGCCAGATAACCACGTTACTATTCTTAGAACTGATTTACTTGACCCGGTTTATCTGTCGATTTACCTCAATAGCGTTATTGGAAAGCTATTCGTTGAAAAGCATTTCAAAGGTTCATCAGGGCAAATTGAGCTATACCCCAACGAAATTGCTCAATTTCTAATTTGGGATGCGCCAAATTCCTTTCAGCAGAAAATTAGAAGCAAAGTTGAAGTCTCTCACCAAAAGCGTGAGCAATCCAAGCAACTGCTAGAAATTGCTAAAACAGGAGTAGAACGAGCGATCGAAACCGATGAAGCGGCAGCAACAACTTGGATTAATCAGCAGCTTGAAGCGCTAGGAATCAATCTATCAAACTTAAACTAACCTAATGGAGGCACAATGTCTGAAATTACTATAAACCCAGATCAACTTAAGGAAATCTTGAAAAGCGCGATTATTGAATTAATTCGTGACAATCGAAAAGAAGTTTCTGAATTTCTGGCAGAAATTATTGAAGACGTGGCAATGGAGCAAGCGATCGCTGAAGGTGAAACAACTGAACTGGTTAGCCGTGAGTCCATCTTTCAACTTTTGGAGCCGAAAGCGTGAAAGCCGAGTTTAGGAACATCTTGGAGTAGCAATGAAAGCACTTAAAGTCATGGCAACGATTAATGAGCAAGGACAACTAACCTTAGATCATCCTCTCATAACAGATAAAAACAGTCGCGTAGAAGTTATTATTCTAATTTCAGAAGAGGAAGTTCTGGATGATCAATCTCAAGCAGAAGTCTTAGCAGATTTCCGGCAAGCTTGGCACGAAGCCATGACTGGGCAAACTATCCCGGTGGCTCAACTTTGGGAAGGGCTGGAAAATGACTGATCAGCCTTTTATTCAAGTTGAAGCTTCGCCAACGTTCAACCGAAATCTACGCGCTCTTGCCAAGAAGTATCGCAATATTCGGAATGATATACAACCCGTCATCGAACAACTTGAACAGGGAGAGTTGCCAGGAGATCAAATACCTGGTGTTGGTTATGCGGTCTTCAAGTTAAGAGTCCGAAATAGCGACACTCAAAAAGGTAAAAGCGGTGGCTATCGTCTGATTTACTATGTCAAGACAGCAACGGGAATTATTTTGCTGACTATTTATGCAAAATCTGAACAAGTCGATATTGCGGCAGATGACATTCAGAGCATCATTACAGAATATGAGCAACGGGCGATCGAAGATAAAGAGGATATCTAAACAAGAGCCACCAAACCTCCTTACAACGTTCAAATTCCAACCGAAGGGTAGTAAAGCGATGCAAGCAAAATCCCAAGAGCAACTTTCCCCCAATGATGCCGAAGTTATTTTAGGATGTTTACCTGAACAAATTCGTGCCGCTCTAATTGCTCGCGCTACTGAAATTGAATATCCAATCGAAGCAGTTATTGAGATGGCGATCGCAAGTTTTCTCGACACAGAGGCGTTGGGTTTTGCAGATTGTAAGCCAGGGCGTGGACAATAAAAGCGTAAACTGGCGATCGCAAGCGGCGGAACTGGTGAAAGATATTGGTGTGGATAAAGAGGTGACTTGCAGCACCTCAACCAGAACATTAAAAGCCGACGAGAAACGCGTAGGCGTAGCCCGCCGCAGGCATCGCTTGGAAGAAAAACGGAATTCGTTATGCTTGGCGTCAAGTTATGCCAGCAATGATTAAAGCCGTCTTTGACAACCTTCCCCACTCCCAACTCATAATATGCGAACATAATTAAGTTGTAGCTGACTACCTGCACAGAGATTTAAAATGGATACCATTGCAATCCCTGTTCTGAATCGCCCAGTAGATGCCACGGTAGAGATTCCTGTTTCTAAAAGTATTACCAATCGGGCATTACTCGTCGCGGCTTTAGCGCCAGGTGACTCGATTTTAGAAAATGCCTTATTTAGTGAAAACTGGCATTTGCTGTCACTAGCTTAAAGGTTCCAGACATTGTAATAAAAGACCCTGGTTGGTTATACAGCGAAAACTTTTCCTGATTACTTTACTCAATTTTTCCAAATGTTAGAACAATAAAAGGTGAATTGCAATGTCAAATATTCGAGAAGGAATGCCGGTGCTTGCCCGTCATGAAGGAGATTGGGTAGGAACTTATACAGTAATTGATACAGCCGGAAAAATCCTTGACAGCTACGAGTCTCACTTAACTTGTCAATTTCCAGAAAATGGCCCTCATCCCTACTACCAAATCAATCGCTATAAATGGTCTGATGGTAAACGAGAAGAATATGAATTTCCAGGAATCTATAAAGATAATAAACTTTGGTTTGACACCGATCGCATAGACGGAAAGGCCTGGGAAGCCGATGATTCGATTGTTATTTTGTGGTTTAGTTATAAGACAAACCCCGAAATGAGCTTATATGAAATGATTTACATTAGTCCTGACAATAACAATCGTGCCCGCACTTGGCATTGGTTCAAAAACAATCAAATCTTTCAACGCACCCTAATTCAAGAAGAACGGGTAAGATAGTAATTTCTTCGCTCAGAGATAATCACTAATTATTCTCCAGTCCGCGCAGGCGGACTTTGTTTATGTAGCCACGACTTCCAGTCGTTAGGCTTTCATCTCAAATTTCAACTTAGTAAGGTACACGCATGGCAAAAGGTGACAAAATAAACTTTTCTACTCCTAGTGGTTTCCCAGAATTTCTGCCTAGTGAAAAGCGTCTAGAATTATATTTGTTAGATATCATCCGTAGAGTTTTTGAAAGCTATGGATTTACGCCCATCGAAACACCTGCTGTAGAACGTTTAGAAGTGCTGCAAGCTAAAGGCAATCAAGGTGACAATATCATCTATGGCATTGATCCCATATTGCCACCAAATCGCCAAGCCGAGAGAGATAAATCAGGCGAAACTGGTTCGGAAGCAAGAGCTTTAAAGTTTGATCAAACAGTTCCATTAGCGGCTTATATTGCCCGTCACCTGAATGAATTAACCTTTCCCTTTGCCCGCTACCAAATGGATGTAGTTTTTCGGGGAGAACGGGCAAAAGATGGGCGTTTTCGTCAGTTCCGTCAGTGCGATATTGATGTAGTTGCTCGTCGTGAACTCAGCTTGCTCTATGATGCTCAGATGCCTGCAATTATCACTGAGATATTTGAAGCAATTAATATCGGTGATTTTTTGATTCGCATCAATAATCGTAAAGTTCTTACAGGGTTTTTTAAGTCAGTGGGAATTGCTGAGAACCAAATTAAATCCTGTATTGGCATTGTTGATACTCTAGAAAAGATTGGTGAGACTAAGGTAAAACAAGATTTAGAGAAAAATGGAATTTTAGCAGAACATGCTCAAAAAATTATTGATTTTATTAAAATAGATGGTTCGGTCGATGAAGTATTAGATAAGCTTAAGCACCTAGCAGAAAATCTGTCAGAAACTGAGCAATTGAGTTTGGGAATTAGCGAATTAGAAACGGTAATTGCAGGCGTGCGTAATCTTGGAGTTGCCGAAAATCGTTTCTGTATTGATTTATCCATTGCCCGTGGGCTTGATTACTATACTGGCACAGTTTACGAAACAACCTTATTAGGACATGAAGCTTTAGGTAGTATCTGTTCTGGCGGCAGATATGAAGAATTAGTTGGAGTGTTTTTGGGTGAAAAAATGCCTGGGGTAGGCATTTCTATAGGATTAACTCGCTTAATTAGTCGCTTATTAAAAGCTGGTATTCTTAGTACTTTAGCTGCTACACCAGCCCAGGTGATGGTAGTGAATATGCAAGAAGATTTAATGCCAACTTATTTAAAAGTTTCGCAACATCTGCGTCAAGCTGGAATTAATGTCATCACTAACTTTGATAAGCGCCCCTTAGGTAAACAATTTCAGCTAGCAGATAAGCAAGGAATTCAATTTTGTGTAATTATTGGTTCTGAGGAAGCAGCAGCGCAAAAGTCTTCGCTGAAAGATTTGAAAACAGGTGAGCAAGTAGAAGTGCTACTAGTAGATTTGGCTGAGGAAGTTAAAAGAAGACTTGGCTAATTACTTTTAATATCTCCTTTTCTCTCTACGTTCTCCGCGTCTCTGCGGTTCAAAAGTTTTTTATTTAACCACAGAGGCACAGAGAACACAGAGTCAAGAAGTTAAAGAGGAGTTTCTTGAGGGTTAATATTTTCGTTGAAGTTGGTCAGTCAAGTAGGGGTTAACATAGGTTTTATATAGGTAACTTGGATTGGGTTGCACCTTAATCAAGCAAAAATATATGACAATTCTCAACGCTCGTAATTTATCCTTAGAAGAAGTTCAGCGTCTGTTTGGCTTTCAAGAACAATACAGTGAATCATTTTCTAACTACTTATCTCTAGAACCTCTCCTCGAAGTCGAACAACAAGAACTTCTGCAAATTAGAAATGACTTATGGAAAAAAGAATCAACTGTATCCTATGCAGCATCAATTCCTTTGGTAGTTGAGGTAGTTAGTACCAATTGGGATGATGACTACTACACAAAACAAGGTAAGTATGAGGGTATTGGAATTCCTGAATACTGGGTTGTAGATTATCTGGGTTTAGGCGCTAAAAAGTTCACTGACAACCCCAAACAGCCTACTATGTCTATTTATCAATTAATCGATGGTGAATACCAAGTTACTCAATTTAGAGGTACGGATTGCATCGTCTCACCTACTTTCCCAGAATTAAATTTAACCGCCGAACAAATTTTTCAAGCTGGAGGTTTCCCAAGTAGTTAAAATTATCGAGAGAGCTTCTTACAACTTGTCTAATTATGAATTACGAATTACGAATTACGAATTACGAATTACGAATTAGTATGAGACTACCTTGGGATGAATGGGAAGCAAGTAACCATGAAATAGAAAAAGTAGCAAGCAAATTTATCTTTGCTAATTGCTATGACACCCAAAAAGCTAGCATTGTACTACAAGCCCAACAAGAAGACGTTTTTTTGCCACAGTACCAGGTAACGGAAACGTAGAAACCGCAATACTTAGTGCTAAATGACTTGTTTGTGAATCTTTACAATTTCCTGTAAGCCTTATATGTTACAGTTTACAAGTCTCGACGCGAGAAAAGAGAACCACTAATCTCACCACCCAAAAACCCCACGCGCAAAGCAACAATACTCTCCTCCCCCATCACCAATATCCACACAGGCAAATGTCCCTGCGGAGAAGCAGCACTTGTGAAGGTCAGGTCTGAGTAAGATAGCCAGTTTTTATTAAAAAACATTCCTTTTCGCCATCCGACGCGATCGCCAAACTTTTCGTAGTCTTTTCCAACACTTTCCCAAATCCGCTTTTGCACACTAAACCCAAAGTGCCCATTGCTGTATTTTACCCACAGTTGGTCAATGGTGCGTAAGTCAGTGCAAGGAAAGTTATCAATAGATTTAGAATCAAGCCAGCGTTCTGATTCTCTGCCTGATGCTTTGAGCATAACAGCTAGAGTTTCTTCATCCGCTTGTTCCCAAGTCCCTGCTTTAAGTAAATCCCGCAACCGCGTATAGTCTACGCCTTTCTCAGAGGGGAGATCGTTAGCAGTAGATTGCTGTTGTGGTCGCAGCTTATCGGCTTTTTCTTGTTCTCTTTGTCTTTGTAGCCTATCTGCCTCTTTTTTTTGTTGTTCTCTTCGTAGTTTTTCTGCTTCCTGTTTTTGTAGCCTATCTGCCTCTTCTTGTTGTTCCTGTAGCCGCAGCCTTTCTTGTTGCTGTTGTTGTAACTTTCTATTTTCCTCTTCTTGTTCCCGTAGTCGCAGCTTATCTGCTTCCTGTTTTTGCCTTCGTTCGTCTCTTTCCTTCTTTAGCTTCTCAGCAGCCGCCCGAATTCCTCTAGCTACATCTGTGAAAGCTTCATCTTGATTGTGCCAATTTCTTGACACTACAGGTTCAGCATTCTTAGGCAAAGCTTGAAGTTTTGCAAATGGTGCGCCACTCCAATCAACACTTCGCAGAATAACAGGGATAACACAAGCCTCTCCTGCATGATGCCGTTCTATTGCCTTCTTAACTTCGACATCCCAGCAATAATCGGAAGCAATAAAGTATGAACTGATCAGCAAAAGAATGATGTCGGCGGTGTTTAGATATCGTTAATCTGATGATCCCACTCCTCTCCAGGTAGTATCTTGCGATCGTGCCAGCTTGAAATCACACCCTGCCGTCTCAAAGTACTCAGGTGATTAGCGAGTTCATCCCGTAGAGTTTCGTCTTTGTGAGAGTAAGAAAAGAAAAGCTTTAACGATACCTCTGGCATTTTTGGTCTAAGGAGTAGGATAAATCACGCTTTAAGGAAATTATAGTGTTTTTAGCTGATTTGCTTGAGAAGTAACGCCAATAACTAGAGCAGAAGTTACGACAACAAGCCCGCCTCAGAATAAATTCTGAGTCTAATAGCGAAAGTCGTCTTTAGACGACTGAGAAGAGGTTATAGTCCGTTTTAACGGACTTTAGCTATTAGCCCGGAACTTTAGTTCTGGGCGGTTTATGTCTCAATACGGTTGGGTTGAAGAATGAAACCCAACTTATATCTTAGAAATTACAAATTACGAATTACAAATTAGCCCGATCGCAATACACTTCACCAAAGCTATGATCAGCATGGATCTCAATTACTAAATCAACTGCTGTTGCATCTTTTACCAACGGTTTGATGAATAATTCCGGGTGCAGCGATCGCCAAAAATAATTGACAAATTTCTCTATCTCTGCATTGCTCATCCCCGATTTACCCGCAGCAATCATCTGCTGTTCCGCCTGTTTGCGCCACTCCAAAGAACAGCGATAATCGGTTGGATATAGCACAATTAAGCTGTCTAATCGCTCCCATAGTGGTAGATAATCGTGGAGGCGAAGATTCATATCACGGGCAAATGCTTTATCTTCATCTGTGATAATTGGCGGCGGTGCAGTATCAAATATATCTGCGTTAATTGGTTGTACACCCACAAACCAACCTTCAAATAGTACAACATCTGTGTTTGTAACCATTTCTGGATTAGTGCGATCGCCAGCGCCTCCATAAGCAGATTTATCAAAGCGGGGAATCATCACTGGGCTTTGCAACTGGCGGATTTGATCTAATACATTTAAACCTAAATCTACATCGTGGGTTCCTGGTGGGCCACGCCAAATCAAGCGGGGATCTTGCTGTGTTAAAACCAAGCGATCGCTGTAAGTTTTATATAAGTCATCCAAAGACAAACTCACAGTCCGGTATCCCAACTGATCGAGAATCAAACTGAGAACCTTAGACATTGTGGTTTTACCAGTGCCTTGTCCTCCCAATATTCCTTGAATCAGAGGGCGTTCTAACTGTTGGCGCTGCGATGCTAGTTTGATTCCCAAAGGCAACCACAAGTCCCACAAAACTTGTAACATTTCCTTGGGTTCGATTTGAAAAGTAGTTTGGCAGAATTGGCTAAAAGCTGGGAGGACAGATTTTAGTAAATGCGATCGCCTTTCTATCACTTCATCTACATTTTCCGGCGTGATCCCAAAAGCTTTAGCCCTTAACCCATCTGCTAACGCCGATTCTCTTGCTTCCTGCTTCCCTATCTCCCTCATCTCCCTCATCCCCCATGCTACGATCCCAGCTTAAAGGCTTCGAGAAACAGGCTGTAGGTGAAACCAACTTTGAGAAGATTTAGTGAGTCTACCAAGAGCGATCGCCTTTCCAAAAAGCTGCGACTGTAAAATATCCTACTGGTAATTTCTGTTAACAGTACTAAAAAAGCAGCTACCACAATATCTAATACACCCCGTTGGCCAGCTGTAGTGGAAATTGCATTTCCCAGAAAAAAACCAAACAAAAAACTGATGATTAGTAACGATAGCCGCCGCCAAGGATTTAAAAACCATTGCCCCAAGCGTGTAGCAATGGCATCGAATAAGTTATTGATACGAGTGTTTTGCATTACAAGGGCTTCTGGGGAAAAGTCAAGATATCTTGAAATATATTAAGGAGGATATTGGTTTTAGCATCAGCTTGTTTGTTAATATTGTAGATACATACTGGACTTCCAGTATTCTTCAAATTTGCCCATTTTATCATCTTCAAAGAAGTTCAGTTTCTTAGAGGATGTTTAGAAAGTATAAATATTTAACTTGATCCCCCTAAACAGGACTGAAGAAGGGGGAAAATGGCTCAAAGATCCCTTTTTTAGGGGTGGGGAGTTGTTTGAAGGGGTTCCCCAAGACTCAACGTTAAAGCCAGTTCCCTACGACGGGAAACCCGTATTTTTCCCCTGGATTCACCATGCTGCCTTTCCATTGTGCAAACTGGCGTGGATTTAGGAGGATTTCCAAACGCTTTCCAAACATTCCCTCAAGGTGACTTCTTAATAGTCAGAGATAAAATATACCACTTAGATTGATTTATCTAAGGTTTGGCAAAAGATTCCTTGTTGAGGCCGTTAGGGGTTTCAGGAAATTTTTATTTTTTTATTCAAATGAATTGGCTGGCTAGGTATCTAATTTTCTTGTTTTTATCCAAACCTACGGTCAAGCTCCGAAGCAATGGGTGTCTGTACCCCTTGTTTATCAAACATCAAGGCAGTAATTTCCTGAAATTCTTTCTAATGAAATGATACTTGTAATACATAAGTATCCCTAATTTTAGGAAAGTCTATATTAGGCTACTTGCTATGATTCTCTTTTGTGATAATAGGCTACTATTTGGTCAAGCCTAGACAAAATATTTATTTCTAATAACTATCAATATGAAATCTTCCGTGTATCGTAACGTCGGTGTTACAGCTTCTTGCTTGGGACTGCTTATTGCTCTGGTGGGATACTTTGGAGTGAGCGTATCCTTTGAATCCACAAACCCAGATACATCTTCACAACTGCCAACTGAAACTACCCAGTGGGATACAAATTCCTCTACACCCGTTTCACCTGAAAAAGGTATTTCAGCTAGTCTATCTACTCCAGCAACTACTCCAACCAATCAAGTAGAACATAGTATTAAAGAGAATACTTATCCTGTCTTGGCAGAGCGTGATAAATCAGCAAGCATTGCCAAGGATCAAGGAACTTTGCGAATGAGCAATCAAACAAATCAGCCTGTACGGTTGGCTCTACTGGCGCGACAGTCGGTAGCAAAAGGCTCTGGTACTAAACAGGCTAACTATGATGTACCGGCACATTGGGATTTTGCTCCCCAAGAAGGTAATGAGAAGGGACTAATTTTATCCCTACCTCAGAATAATTTAAAGTTGGAGAAGGGAGATATTTTAGTTGCTTTCGCACAAGATGGTTCCCGTCGTTACTGGGGCCCCTATGTTGTCGGTGAAACTCAATTACCTAAATGGAATTCCCAAAATAGGGAATGGCAACTAGTGCTGAGTCCATAGTCGATATATTAGTAGTACTGAAAAACTAATACAGCTTGGTGTAAATTCAGCTACTTTGAAGACAAGGGGTTTAAGCCATTTGTCTTCAAACTACTAGTGTGTTGGAGAAGTTTTTCTGGCGACTTTGAGCAACTGGCGTTACAGATCAGGAAAAAGTGTAGAGTACTGAGGAGAAGAAAATTGTTGAATTTAAAACTCCGCAGAACAAAAGATAGATAACCAACGACTATTGATTAGTGATTGTTGACTATTGACTAATGAGAATGAAATTGAGTGTTAAGCACACTGTTGATGAGTGGTTCAATAAAATAGGAAAGAATCCAGCCCTTGGTATCACTGTATCGATTTTGTGGTTGATAGTGATTGGCTGGATAGCTTTTGGGTGGAATTTGGGCAACACTGGCTTGATTGATGAGACAGAGCCGCTGTTTGCCGAAGCTTCCCGCCAGATGTTCGTCACAGGTGATTGGATTACCCCATTTTTCAATGGTGACACTCGTTTCGATAAACCTGCTTTAATTTACTGGTGTCAGGCGATCGCTTATGCAATTATTGGGGTGAATGAGTGGGCAGTACGCCTTCCGTCAGCGATCGCAGCATTCGGCTTAGTTTGTTTAGCTTTTTACACCATACAGTGGTATTTGGGTAAACAAGACGACTTAGAGCAAGTTTCACGTCCTACTCGCCGCTACTTAACATCTTTTATAGCAGCAGCGCTCATGGCACTTAATCCCGAAACCATTATTTGGGCGAGAATTGGTGTCTCTGATATGCTGCTCACCGGATGTATGGCATCAGCTTTGTTATGTTTCTTTCTAGGGTATGCAGGGAAGGGAGGGAGTAGGGAGTGGGGAGTGGGGGGAGC